>CAMUZD010000014.1 GCA_947165115.1 uncultured Clostridia bacterium | reverse complement strand
CCGACGCTCATCCGATTTTCCACAGTGACAGAGGCTTTCAGTATACCAACAAAGCTCCCGCAAATGACAGAATTTTACAATGATGTCAGAGCTGAAAATGCCCGGTATTCATATTCGAGCGTTCCGCAGGTTTATTCAAACAGAGATACCATCCCGCCTTATGTCGCCTTCGGTGCATATGAAGCTCCTTTACATCTTCCCAAAATGCCCGAGCTTAACAATAAGTTAAAGGCGCTTTTGGGAGATAACTACAATGAAACAACAAGCAGAGTAAGGATTCCGTTCATTATTGATACCGAGAGTGAATTCATAATCGATATCAACTGCATTTCAGGCAAAAAGGGCTCGCTTGATAAAGCCGTCCGCAGTTTTCTGTTGCAGATTATTGACAGATATCCTGCAGGCCTTCAGAAAGTGTATTTCATTGATGCGGTTAAGCTGAATTCCAGAAGCCTTAATAACCTGAAATCTCTGGAAAACACATTTGCTCTTGCTCAGATTCCGAAAAGCCCCGAGCAAGTTACAGAACTGTTGCAGGAACTTGTTTCACAGATGGCTGATGTTGAGGAAGATTTGGGCGATTATGATTCGTGGGCTGAGTTCTACAAGGCGAATAAGGAAACGGGTAAACAGGTGTTTCCCCGTTCCACGATTGTTCTCTACGGCTGGGACTCGTCCTTTGAATCAGAGGATAAAGATCTGATTAACAGATTACTCAGAGTCTATGACAGATACGGTTTTTCTTTTATCATTATCAATTATGACGAACAGAAAAAAGATGATGAAAAGAAAAAACTCCCCCAGAATGCTTATGACAACTCAATAAGAATTGAGATTACTCAGAAAAACTCTCTGGTTTCTTCTGCCGGAAATGATGAGCAGCGCTTTATACCATACATGCTCGAAACCGACGTTTCTGCAACATATATCGATTCCGTCAAGTCAAACGAGAAGGCTAAGAAAGTAATAGGAAGCGTTTACACTGATCGTTATGATTTGACACAGTTGCCAACATACATTCGCGAGTATAAAAGTATAGAACTCCCATTTGGAATAGACAATAAAGACGAGGCGCATAGTTTGTCTTTTGAGAACGAGAACTTTGCTACTTATCTTGTTGGCGCATCTCGTTCCGGTAAATCAACGTTGATTCATACCCTTATTGCAGGATTAATAAGGAACTATCATCCGGATAACGTGGAATTATGGCTGGCGGATTTTAAACAACTGGAATTTAAGCGATATATTGATTGCTTGCCTCCGCATGTTAAATACGTTTTGCTGGATGAGTCGACAGAACTGGTGTTTGATTTGATTAACAAGCTGACAAATGAGATGCTGGAAAGGCAAAGATTGTTTTCAAAGCTTGGCGTCGAAAGAATAGACCAGATTAATCCGACAACACTGACAAAGCCTCTTCCTTTGCTGTTTGTAATACTGGACGAGTTTTCAATAATGTCTCAGTCAATTGCAGAATCTCCGGCTTATAAACTGAAATTACAAAATATTTTGGCTAAGGGCGCTGCTTTAGGAATTAGATTTTTGTTTTCCAGTCAGACATTCACTACTGGCGTCGCCGGATTAACAAGCACTGCGCGAGCGCAGATACAGCAAAGGATTGCAATGAAAGGTTCAAAAGAGGAAATAAGTGAAACTCTTGAACTGTCTTCAAATCTTAAAACTGAACAAGTCCGAAACTGGATGGACTCACTTCCCCCGCATTATGCGCTTGTAAAATTCAAATCGGGACCTGATGAGCCTCCTCAGGTTAAGCGCTTTCAAGTTATGTGGTTTAGGGACTATACTATGAGAGACAATCTGATAAAGCAAATCAACAATTATATGATTGCCACAGAAAAGTACAGTCCTGAAGATATAAGAACGTATGTTGATAAGTGTCCTGTGCTTGTAGATGGCAATTCGTTCGATCGTTTTGATGAAATCACTTTGGGGCAAAGTATAGAGAGAATTAAAAGAGACGATTCAAGAGGTTTGATTGGTGATGAGATGCTTGTTTCGTTCGGTACACCTCGTCTCATGGAAAGAATAAAGCTGTCGGCTATGTCATCCGAAACACGGGAAAACATAGTTTTGATTTCCCGTGCTGCAGAGCAGGCATGTGCTGCTTCGATTATTCTTTCTGTCATTAAATTACTCAAGCTTCAGAATGCAAAAGTCCAGATTTGGGCGTATGGAAAAAACAGACTGTTTCTTGCTTATCGATATTTATTTTCCGATTTAGGTGTTGAAATTATCGAAGGCATTGATGATGTTTGCGATTCGATTTATAAACTTAAACAAAAGTTGTTGAATAAAGAGGCGTCAAATGAGCTTATAGTGCTTATAGGCATGGAAAGAATCTGTATGGACTTTGATTATGTTGACGGTGGCAGTTTGAATAAAACCGAGCCAAATAAGCCTGGCATTGATGAATTGAGAAAAGGATTTATTGAAAGAGGTGCAGTATCCTCAACTGAAGAAACCGAAGCTAAGAGAAAATATGCACTGGAGTGGAGAAAACACAAAAAAGCACTTTTAAAAGAATTGAATAGTTCCAAAATTCCTGCAGAAGAAGTTAAACGCATTTTAGTTGAAAAGGAACAAGAGTTTCGCGCACAGTACGGAATCGGTAAAATAATCACTAATTTATCAGACAATAAATCGGTAGAAAACGATCAAGTGCAGAGCAAATCAAAGCCGACCTCCGAAGAAAAGGCAGTTGTTCATTCTCCGGGAGCATACAAAGCCAACGAAGACTTTTCATTTGTTATTAAACACGGAAGCCGATTAGGGTATCATTTTTTGCTTAACATAAATTCTTTTTCCGATTTGAAAGTGTGTGGTCTTAAGCGTGACTTTTTCCGATATCGTTTGGCATTTCAGCTTTCTGTTGAAGATTCACGTGCGTTGTTTGATAATAAGGTTGCAAGCACATTACCGGAACATATTTGTCAATATGACGATACTCTTGACAGATATTCTTTCCGCCCATATTTGCATTATGGAGTAGGTTGGGAAGGATGGTCGGTAACTAAAGACGGTTCGGTTGTTGATCCAAATGGGTGACAATCTAAGTTTGGCTTATTTATGCTATGTAAGTGACCGAGCATAACAGATACTATTCTTTTCATCTTATAAAAACTTATTATATTTAATCACAAAAAGAAAGGAGGAAAACAATTATGGCATACGCAGATGAACAAAGCTACGAAGAAATGATCAGTTCGTTGCAGACTTTTATCTCAAATCTTGATGAACAGTGTAATGCAATGGAACAAGCCGGCTCCGACTGTGTTGACAACACCGATGGCGATCCGGCAGCAATAGGAGCTAATGCAAAAATGCAGCAGTGTATAGGAAAAATCAGGGAAAGTATCGAAGAAATCAGCAGAATTATTTCCGCTCTTCAAGATGAACTGGATGCGATCCGCGAAGCGGCAGCCAAAGCAAAATTTGATGATTAATAAAAGGAGATTTTTATATGAAATACGCAGTAAGTGAAGAGGGCGTTGAGGCTCTGCGTGCCATGGCAAGTGCTGTATCTGAAGCGGTTGATGAAATTAAAAGGCTTGCATCGGATATCCAGAATGCAGCTGATGAACATCAAGACACGCTTGGTCCTCATAAAGCGTCTCTTGACAGTGCCTTGGAAGATATTAATGACAGTCTTGAGGAGGCATCTGAACCGGCAGAGAATGTTGCCGAGATTTTGAACGAAGTTGCAGAAGGGTATCAGGAAATTATAGATAATGATAACATAGGCGGGGGAAAATAAACGGCTCCTCCGACACCGGCGGCACCGCTTCATCATCGAGCGGTGCTGCGGCAGGAGCAGGATCAACCGGACAAGATAATAATTCAATAGGAATTGATAATAAACTGTCGCAATCTTTTAGGGACGGTATGGACAAAGTGCTGAATTCCAGCAAGCATATAGGTGTAAAAACTCTTTATAATAAATACAGAGACCAGTTAACAGTCAAAGATGCAAATTATAAAGGCGGCGCTTTTTTTAGGCCTGGAGAAGGAGTCAGTTTTAACGCTTCTAAAGTTGAAGCGGGAGATATGATACATAAACCATATCAAACAGCTTTCCATGAATTTGGCCATAATATTGATTATTTAATGGGAAATGGTTCTCCTATTTCAGAAAGCTGGGGGGATAACGCCTTATATAAGGCTATTAAAAACGATTTTGATGTTTTAAAGGGAAAACAATCAAACGAACAATTAATAGGGAATATAAAAAAAGAAATGGAAACAAAAGGTTATTCTGTGATGGATACCGCAAGTGTTTCCGACATGCTTGAAAGCTTAACCGGAACATCATACCCCCTAGGAGCTGGACACGGCAAAGATTATTGGATCGATAGAAAGCCGAATAGAGAATTTTTTGCTGAGGTTTTAGACGGAGCCGCTTCAAATGAACGCAGTTATGTGTTGATGAAGCAGATGTTTCCTCGTGCAGTAAAAATTGTTGACAAAATTATAGGAGGTGGATTGCTTTGACCATGAAAGATGCTGTTGAAGCATATATAGAAAAATTTGGCGGATTTCCTTATTATTTGTTTCTTGGTTCAGAGGAAGAAGAAATAATAAATGCTGTTGAGATAGCATTAGAAACCAACAAGGAAATAGCTCCAATGGATTCAAATGCAGACTATTGAGAGCGTTCATTTTTAAAAAATTACAGTTTAATGATTTATATTCCATATTAGAAATCAGGAGATGATTACATGGGCTATGCGGTAGCAAGGTGTCCCGAGTGTAAAGCTCAGATAAAAGTTGATACATCTCAGAGGGCGGTGATCTGTCCTGCATGCGGTAAGCCCATTGTTGTCGGCGACGCGATCGGATTGTGCGATCTTGAATTCGGCGGCAAAGGTCAGGTTGTCCGCTTCGGCAAGCTTGATTGGATAGTTCTGAATGTGTCAGCAGACGGAAAAAAGGTATTGCTTCTTTCAAAAACGGCCGTTTGTAAAATGCCGTTCAATAACGAATCCGGCGGCATCACCTGGGAAAACTGCAGCCTCAGAAAATGGCTTAACACAAGCTTTTTGGCAGATAATTTTACCAGACAAGAGCGCGACAGAATAATCACCGTCGATAAATTGCTTGCAGATGAAGATCGGGATTATAAGTATAAGCGTTATGATTACACGTCGGACAAGGTGTTTTTGCTGAGTTTAAGCGAAGCGAAAAAATGGTTTGACAGCGACCAAGACAGAATTACAACCTGTAACGGGAACCCTTGTTTCTGGTGGCTGAGAACCCCTATTATTTATGATGACTTTGCTGCAGTTGTGGATTATGACGGTTCGGTTAATGACGGCGACCGGTTTATTGTTCACGGCAAGAACGGCGGCGTGAGGCCTGCAATTATAATAAAGAGAGTAATTAAATAAACCCAGTTCAACCTGAAAAATCGGAGACAATTGTTATGAGTGAAATCGCAACCGGAGCCGAAAATCTCTCTCCAGAGCTGTATCTCAGCTTGGGCAGAGAAAAGCTAATGAGCGAAGACAGGGCAGAGTGGATTGAAGGAGTATCTTATATTGCAAAAGCGTATAAACTCGGAAATCCCGAAGCTGCTTGCCTGTATGCCAATTTGATATTACACGGAGCAATTATTATACCCGGCAGAGATTCGGAGGAATGTGCCCTCACCATTTTCTGCGCCGAAGCGTCGCGCGGAAATCTGAAAGCCCGTTCATTTTTGAATTCATATTGTGAAAAACGTTATTCTGAGAATGTTGATAATGAGGAGAACCCTTATTTCGGCCCGCTTAAGGATTTTGACGGATATATAATAAGCGTTAACAGAAAAGGCTTGCTGACTCCTATTGACGCTGTTCTTGAATATAAAGACGGAGTGAATGTGTTCACTCTCAGCACAAATGTAGCTTTTGCTGTCGGTGATTTACCCAATCCGGAGAAATTTGCTCAGGCGGTACTGGATGGATTCATGGAATGGCAGGGCGAATATAAGGTGTTCGGAAACCAGACCGTAAAGGTTAAAGTTAATCTGACCACCGACGGATCAATATTTGATTGTGTATATGTTTTGCCTTTTACCAGCAATTTGGCTGACGATGTTAACAAAATGTCAAAGTATATAGGTTCCAAAAAAGGAAAAGAGCAGTTGAAGTCCTGTATCGACGATAAGCGGTCGTTTGCAGTTTCAGGCCTGAAATGGTCTGCTAATTCGCGGAAATCCATTGTCATAATGAGCCGGAATGGTAAATTCGATGATTATGAAGAGATCAAGCATGTCGCCAAGCATGAATTCGGTCATGCATTGGGCCTTGGTGATCTGTATGTGAGCGAATCCGATAATCTGGAGGGTGTGGATAAAGGGCAGTATAACGAGCTGGATGGATTTTATATCAGCGACAAATACTATAATCTTGTGATGTGCGATCACCATGGTCCGATAAGCAATAACGATATAGAAATGGTGATTCTGGCGTTCAGGGAAAACAAGATTCAACTTTATCAGCCCAAGAATTTCAGAGGGAGAATATCAAAGGCTCTCGGCAAAGGTAATTAGTTTCACACAAAAATAAAACTGTTTTCACAAAGAGCGGCTAGGCCGCTCTTTGTGTCTCCTTTTTGTCACCCTTTATATGATAATATATAATCGAATAACTATATGAGGTGAGGTCTATGTCACGCAGGTTATCTGTAATAAAAGGAGTTCCGGCGCTTCGCAGGGGGCTTTGCTTCGCGCTGTCCCTGTGTCTGGTTTTCGGCGCGCTTGTTTTCGCGCCCGGCGGACTTGACGTCGAAGCCGAAGCGGAAGCCAATCTCAAATACGGCGAAAGCTTCACCGCAGGCAATCTTGCGCTCGCTGGAGTAGCCGGTCTCGCAGTCGGCGCGGTTGTAACCGCCCTTGCGTCAAAGGCCGTTTGCAGGAAGAAAAAAGAAACAGCATAAATTAAACGGCAGCCGTCCTCAGAGGGCGGCTGCTTTTCTTATTCCGCGCAGTAACGGCGCACGGTTATTTTAATATTGAAGACAAAATAATAATGTGCTACAATGAAACCGATAACAGACGGGGAGAGATAAAAATGGAAAAATTCAGGTGGGCTTATGTCGGCAGCGACAGCATAGCCGGCAGCACGGCCGCAAGCATTACAAGAGGCGCTCACGAAATCGCGGCGGTGTATTCGAGAAACGCCGCCAAAGCGCAGGAATTTGCCGCGAAATACGGTGCAAAAGCGTATTCTTCATTTGAGGAGATGCTCGCGCAGGGGGAATTTGATGCTGTGTATATAGCGACTCCCCACACATCCCATCTTGAATATTCCCTGAAAGCCATGCGCGCGGGGAAACCCGTTCTCTGCGAGAAACCCGCCGGCGTCAGCGAGAGAGAAGTCAGCGAAATGCTGACCGCCTCGCGCGAAAACAATGTCTATTTCTGCGAAGCGATGTGGACCTGGTTCTCACCTGTCGCGCTGGAAGTCAAAAAATGGGTTGCGGAAAAGCGCATAGGTGAAATAAAGAGCGTAAAGATTGAATATGCATTTCCGGGCGTGCTGATGAGCAGAAATTCGCGCCTTCTGATGCCCGAAACTGCGGGTGGCGCCCTGCTTGATATCGGCGTTTATCCTATAACCTATTGCTATAATCTTTTCGGCTTCCCCGACAGAATCGGGTGCAGGGGCAAGCTGAAAAACGGCATTGATATCGAAGAAAAAGTCACCCTCGGATATGAGGGGTTTGACTGCGTTCTCAACATGTCTCTCACGCGCCTTAAAGAGAGCTGTAAAATAACGGGCACGCTGGGCGGAATCACGATTCCCGTTTTTCACATGGCTAGGCTCGCGAGCCTTAAAACCAAAGAGAGAAAAGAGAACTTTACGGGAAAAACGGATTATCTCACCGAGTTTTCCCGCGCCGCCGACGAGATAAGGGCGGGCAGGACGGAGTCCCTGTATATTCCGCATAAATCCACTCTCGACTGCATGCGGATTATGGATGAATGCAGAAGGCAGATGGGGCTCGTCTATCCGTTTGAGGAGGAAAAGAATTGAGCAGAATTATCGCGTTTTTTCTCGCGCTGATTACCGTTCTCGGCGGATTTTTCAATACCTACCGCCCGGGAAAGGAAACAGAATTTATATCGCAGTATGAAAGCGGTGAAAGAGATATGGAAAAATATCGCGGCGTTTATTCTTATGTAGATGACTGCGGCGGCGTGCCGTCTTTATTCATAAACGGCGAACCGCTTCCCGCCGCGGCTTATATGACCTATCTTGAGGATTACAATAATTATGAGCAGTTTGCCGGCGCGGGCTATAATCTCTTTTCCGTCCCCGTGCTTTTTGCGGGCAGATGGATTAACGCAAACGATGCCGGAAGGCCTTTTACTGCGGGCATTTTCGATAATAAAGATGCTCCCGATTACTCCGCTCTCGACGCGTCAATTGCAAAGATTCTTGACGCCTGCCCCGATGCTTATATTTTCCCGCGCGTCAATGTTTCAATGCCGCTGTGGTGGATTGAAGAGAATCCGGACTGCCTTGACGGAACGGGTAGAAGAGAATCCCTCTTTTCCGTGAAATTCCGCGAAACTGCGGCGGAGATGCTGCACGAAGTCATTGAGCATATAACCGGAAGCGGCTATGCCTCTCATATCGTCGGCTATCAGATTGCAGGCGGAAACACCGAGGAATGGTTTCATTTCGACCTCAATGCGGGCCTTTGCAAAAAAGCCGAAAGCGCATTCAACGCCTGGCTTGAGAAATATTATCCCGGTTGCGGATTCTCCGGGCTTCCCGATTTATCGGCGCTGAGCGGCAAGGGACCTTATCATAAAAATGAGCATATCGCCCGCTATCTTGAATTTGCCTCCGAGGCCGTCGCCGACGATATCTGTTATCTGAGTGCAGTTGCGAAGCGGGCGAGCGGCAAAAATCTCGCCGTCGGCACATTTTACGGCTATTCGCTCGAGGTTTCTTCGCCCCTTTACGGCACTCACGCTCTCAGAACAATTCTTGAATGCCCCGATATCGATTTTATCTGCTCGCCGAATTCCTATATCGATAACAGGAGCGCGGATATCGACTGGACCGAGATGTATCCTGCCGGTTCCGTCAGGCTTCACGGCAAGGTCTGTATGCAGGAATGCGATATACGCACCCATCTGACCGGCCTTCTCTCGGAGCGCGGCGGATGCGCGGAAGGTCAGTATAATGCCCCGATTTGGCAGCCGCTTGAAAACGCGGAGCAGACTAAATCGGCTCTGCGCAAGTCCTTCGCCCGCCAGCTAATCAAAGGCAACGGCTTCTGGTGGTTTGATATGTGGGGCGGCTGGTATGATTCGCCCGCGATTCTCGCGGAAATGGCGCAGATGCGCGAAATCTACGCCTCTTCGCTCTCAAAAGAGGACAGAAAAAGCACCGCCGAAGTCGCGGTATTCGTTGATGAGAGCGCGTATAAATATATGACAGACTGCGCTCTTCGCAGCGCACCTTTCAATATGAGAAGAGGTCTCGGCTCTGCGGGCGCGCCCTATGATTTATATGATATCTCCGATTTTGAGGCGGTTTATGATAACTACAAGGCGGTGGTTTTCCTCTCGGATCTCAAAACGGAATATATGTCCCGCGCACTTGAAATCTGCAGAAAAAACGGCATTAAATATATATCCCCGTCAAGTCTCAAAAAGGATTTTACCGCCGATGAAATCCGCGCATTCTATGAGGCGAACGGCGTTCATATCTGGTGCGGAAGCGACGATATTGTCTATGTCAATGAGAATTATCTCGCAATCCACGCCGCCGAAGCGGGCGAAAAAACCGTTTATCTTTCAGGCACGCGCTCATACCGCGAACTGCTTGAAAATGAAGGGATAACCGGCAGAGGAGATATGATAAGAATTGAAATGAAAGCGGATGAAACAAAGCTTTTTGAACTGATATGAAGAAATTTGATTTTTATATTGAAACAAAACAGGATTTGATTGACGCGGTTCACGAATTCGGATTCGTGCCGCTCTTTGCCAATTCCATACCCGGCTTCTCCGTTCAGGAAAATGTCTCGCCGCGCGCGTGGTTTTCGGGCGAGGAGGGAGTCTGGGAATGGAAGGGTCCGGTTATCCGCGAAACGGGCTGCGGATACGGCAAATTCTTCGAGAATAAAGCCGTTTTCGTCTCCCCTGCGTTTTTCCCCGATTTTTCGAATTACCGCCGCGACGGCTATGATTTCGATGCCAGATACGATGACGGTCTCGCCCCTTTCAGGGATAAGACTCTGTATGACCTGCTGAGTGAGAAAGCGCCCGTTATCTCCAAGCGCCTCAAACGCGCGGGCGGCTACGGCAAGGACGGCAGGAAGGGATTTGACACGATTATCAACCGCCTGCAGTCGCAGTGCTATGTGATTATCTCCGATTTCGTTTATGAGCTCGATAAAAACGGAAATACCTACGGCTGGGGAGTCGCGGAGTATTCCACCCCCGAATTATTCATGGGCAGAAAGTTCACGGATAAAGTCTATAAGCGCGAGCCGGAGGAATCCTATGAAAAGATTCTGCGCCATCTGATGAAGATTCTGCCAGACGCAGATGAAGATGAGATTAAAAAACTGCTGAAATAGATTTGAAATTATTGCAAACGCATTGAATATGTATTAAAATATCTGAGATTAAAACCAAGGAGGAAATACGATGCTTTTCAAGGAAGGATTTGACTCAAACGGCGAAAAACTGCTCTGCGAAATGGGCGGCAAGAATAAAGAGATGAATATGACCATAAAGGTCAAGCGCCTCGCGAAGGGCGAAGCTTATTCAATCCTCGCTCCCGATGACGAGACCGCGATTCTTATCCTGCAGGGCGAGATGCTCGTTTACTGGCAGGATAAAAGCGAAAAAATGATAAGGGAGAGCCCGTTTGAAAAGAAGCCCTACTGCCTTCATGTCTGCAAAAACACGGAGATTAAGGTTGAGGCGCTCGCCGACAGCGAATTCATAATTCAGCAGACGGATAACGAGCGTGAATTCGCCCCCGTATTCTATAAGCCCGAGGACTGCCTCTATCAGCATTTCGGCAAGGGCCAGTGGGAAGGCACCGGCTACCGTATCTGCTCAACCATGTTTGACTATGACAACGCGCCCTATTCGAATATGGTAATGGGCGAGGTCTTCAATCAGCCCGGCAGATGGTCAAGCTATCCGCCTCATCATCATCCGCAGCCCGAGGTTTATTATTACCGCTTCAATCCCTCGCAGGGCTTCGGCGCCTGCTTCAACGGCGAGAACGTCTATAAAAGTGAGGACGGCGACTGGTGCACGATTACCGACGGCGAGAATCATCAGCAGGTCACCTCACCCGGCTACGAGATGTATTATGTCTGGATGATAAGGCATATCGACGGCGACCCCTGGTATAAGACCACAAGATTCTATGAAGAGAAGCACGAGTGGCTTGTCAACGCGGACTGAGTACGTAGGGGCGGATATTATCCGCCCGCACAGGATATGCGGAGCATAATATAATCAAGTATTCCGTTTGTGGCCCTCTCCGAGAACGGAGAGGGTGCCCCGAAGGGGCGGGTGTGGCGATTTCAATGATATGCAGAACATAAATATATAAAAAATCGGGCCTCAAAAGAGACCCGATACATTTTTACCATTTTATATCGTCATATGGTGTATCTTCAAATCCTTCGGATTTAAGCTTATCAACTATTCTGTCAAGTTTGCCTCGCCACAGTTTATTAAACCATTTTGTGTGGCCGAACCATTTAACTATTGTTGGACTGGTTGCATAATAAAGGGTTATAAACAGTCTGCCACACCAAGTTAAAGCGAGTGAATAATCGCGAAATCTGCGAAGAGTCCAGACTTCAGGACAATCATAAGAGCCGTAAATCGCAGTGGCAACGTAACAACCGCCTGATTTATTGCTTGATTCGATTTTTATTGGTTCTGGTTTCCATTTTTCTGGGGCTTGTTGAGGCTCATAATTTGGCTCATATTTTATTATAAGAGAGTTTATATTGTTCAAAACTGTATTCCAATCAGCTTGAGAATAACGAGACTCAACATGATAGTATCCAAGCCATTCGATTGTTTGCTTGGCTGCAATTTTTGCTGGTTCAACAGATACTTTTGCAATACTGTGTTCTTCAAAAGTTAAATCTATTGCGAAGGCAACACCAGAAATAAGTTTAGATGCCTTATCCGCCCTATCATAGAAATCAATTTTGCCCATTGAATAAGGATTGTCTTCAAGCCAATCATGTTCAATGTAGTATTGTTCAGCATTTTTATAAAGCATAATTCCAGCTTTAGATACATATAAAGCAATCTCTACAACTGCTTTCTTTTTTTCAATTAAAGATAAATCACTACGGTTAATGAACACCAATGCGAATGTGGCTGCTTTAGATATTTTATCTGCAGCAGAAGAGATTTGAGCAATACTACAACTAAGCGATTCAAAATATGTGGTGAAGAATTGAGCTTCCCAATCATTTGGACATTCAATAAGAATCATACCATAGTGTTTAGCTGCAGCTCCAATATCAAATAACTCTTTCTCTCTACGCGCGATTTGATATAGATTATTTATTCTTTCACTGTTATCGACCTTGACTGATCCTTTATGTTCATGAATTATCCTATCTTGGATAATTTTTGTGCCGCAATAATTACAGAATCCGAATTCTCTTGAATCGTCAAGCTGAATATCAGCTCCGCACTGAGGGCATTTGACCGCTATCATACCCATAGCAATCCTCCTTCTGACTTTATGACATTAAATATAACAATACTGCTAACAAAAGTCAAGCCATAATAGCGGTGAGGTTGTTTGACATGAGCATGGCAAAGAAAAACAGCGAAGAGTTTGCAATTCCGAAGAAACTCAAAGGCGATGACGGTTACAAAATGTTTTCTCTAAGGATTAAAGGTGAAAAGTGGCAAATCTAGATGGAATACTAGAAATCACCAACAGGTCGAGAAACGAGCTTATAAATATTCTGCTTGATTTCGGTATTGAAAATTGCGAAATCCCCGAGTGATGCATCTATACAGAGCACGGATAAATCCGTGCCGTTTTTTATGCCCCGCATACCCTTTTGGCGGGACGCCGCGGTCGTCGCCCCTATGCTAACCTGAAGTTAATATGTCGCCGGTTCATACAAAAAATCCCCGATATTTATTGAAATAATTCTTAACATATATTATAATAAATTGTAATAAAAATTCATTTTTTATTAGCGTGCAAAAGGAGAAACACCATGCTTAAAAAACTTATTGCCGTTCTGTCGGCGCTGGCGCTTGTTACAGGCGTTTTCACGTCCTGCGGAAAAATCGGTCCCGATCTGCCGACTGAGGTAACCGCTGAATCAACGACCGCCACCGCGAAGGAAATAACGACCGGCGAAATCGGCGTCATTCACGATACCGAATTCGACAATGTCTATATCGACCTTACAATTGATGAATTCAACGCTCTCGGCTTTGAATTCGGCGACAGCGTCAATGTTGAATTTGACAACGGCAAAGGCCTTGATGATATACCGTATTATTCGGGTTATTATGTTCCTGTAGGTCAGCCCCTCGCCTGCGGCTATCCGGGTTATCCCCATGTCATCATCGCGCGCAATTACGGCGAATCCACCTGGAAGGAGTTCGAAATGACCGAATCCTCAAAGGTGACCGTAACCCTGAATCAGAAGGGCAAGTACAAGGATGTTCAGGAGCTTTACGCCCTGCAGTATTCCGATGAGAGAAGCGATTATGACAGCGACGTTATGTTCGCGAATTTCCGTGAGGTAACAGGCGGAAATATAAAAGAAAAGATGTTCTATCGCTCGGCCTCGCCCTGCGACAATCAGCATAACCGCGCCTCTTACGCGAATGCGCAGATTGAGAAAGCGGGAGTGAAATTCGCCCTCAATCTCTCCGATAACGAGGAGAAATACAAGGGCTATGTCGCGGCCGATGATTTTGATTCCGATTACTATAATTCTCTTTATGAGAGCGGCGACGTGCTTCTGCTCGCGATGAACGCGAATTACCGCTCCGATGATTTCGCGAGGATTATCTCGGAAGGTCTGCTCGAGATGACAAATCACGACGGCCCCTGCGATATCCACTGCGTTGAGGGTAAGGACAGAACCGGCTTCGTCTGCGCTCTGATTCTCGCTCTCGCGGCCGCGTCTGCCGATGAAATCATCGACGATTATATGATTACCTACTATAATTATTACCGCATCACAAAGGAAGACAAGCCCGAGAAATATGAAGCGATTCTCGGCAATGTCCGTGATTTCTTCTACTGCATCTGCGAGGCGGAAGACGGCGCGGATATCCGGTCTCTCGATCTTAAAGCGGGCGCGGAGAATTATCTGCGCAGAGGCGGTCTGAATGATTCTCAGATTGCCCGTATTGAGGAATATATCAATGAGTAAGGATCTGATTTTTTGTCTCTGACTCCCGAAGAGCGCGCCGAAGCGCTGCTCAAAGAGCTCTCGCTTGATGAAAAGATTTATCAGGTGACGGGCGATATGTATTTTGAGGTTGACGGCGATTATGACAATCGCCGTAATCCTTTATGCGGAAGCTACCGCAATCCCGGGCATTTCATGCATCAGGGCAGGGATGTTCCCGCTTCGCCCCGCGAGGTTGCCGGGAAGATAAATAAAGATGTCAGGGCGAGCATCGAAGCCCAGCCGCACGGCATTCCCCCGATAGAAAACGGCGAGGCGCTGCACGGCGCTCAGTGGGGAATGGGCACGAATTTTCCCCAGCCGATAGGGCTCGCGTCATCATTTGACCCCGAGCTTGTCGAAAAGGTCGGCTCCGCGATAGGTGAAGAATGCGCGGCGGTCGGCGTGCGTCAGGTGTTTTCACCCGTTGTCAATCTCGTGCGGGACTGCCGCTGGGGCAGAACCGTCGAAACCTACGGCGAGGATGTGCTCCTCTCATCCGATATGGGCGCCGCGATGTGCCGCGGACTTATTAAAAACGGCGTTATCCCGACTCCGAAGCATTTTGCCGATAACTATTCTTACGGCGGCAGGGATTCGAATTATTCCGAAACAAGCGAGCGCACAATGCGCGAGACAATTCTGCCTCCTTTCAAAGCCTGCTTTGACGCGGGCGCGAAATCAGTAATGGCGGCCTACAACGGCTGGGAGGGCGTCCCCTGCGGCGCGAATAAACGCCTGCTGACCGGTATTCTCAGGGATGAATGGGGTTTTGACGGCTTCGTTGTCTCCGATTACTGGGAGGTCGAGGGCATCAACGAATCGCATAAACTTGCCTCGTCTTTCGCCGAAGCGGCGGCCATGTCCCTTAAAGCGGGGCTCGATGTTATCCTGCCCTTCAACCGCTTTGAAGAAGTTAAGGAAGCGCTTGAAAAGGGCTATATCACCGAAGAGGAACTCGACAAAAATGTTCTGCGGATACTTACCGCGAAATTCCGCCTCGGCCTGTTTGACAATCCCTTTGTAAATCCCGAAAAAGCAAATGAAACCGTGCGTTGCGAAGAGCATAAGGAACTCGCTCTCGAGGCGGCGCGCGAATCGATAATTCTCCTTAAAAATCAAGGCGTTCTGCCTCTGAATAAAGATAAAATCAAAAAAATCGGCGTGTTCGGTCAGAGCGCGAAGTTCATACCGATAGGCGCGAACTATTCGGGGCCGTACAAAGCTCCGTGGCAGGGAGCTGACGCCCCGACTACGCTTGAGGCGCTTGAGGCGTATTTCGGCGGCGAGGCAGAGGTTGTTTACTGCGAGAGCGCCGATATCGAAAAAACAGCGCCCTCCTGCGATGCCGTTCTTTATTTCACCTCAATTCTCGAGGGCGAAGGGAGCGACCGCAGCGACCTGCGCCTGCCCTCGGTATCAACCCACAACGGCGACGAAGACGCGGGCGGACTGATAGTCGATAAAGCCGGTCAGAGCATTGACGATAATCAGGAGCAGTCTATTCTGCGCCTGTGCGAAGCGAATAAGAATACGGTCGTTATCCTGCAAAACGGCGCGCCGATTGATATGACCGCGTGGATTGATAAAGCTCCCGCCGTTATCGAATCATGGTATCCGGGAGAGCAGGGAGGAAGGGCGATTGCCGACATAGTCACAGGGA
>CAMUZD010000013.1 GCA_947165115.1 uncultured Clostridia bacterium | reverse complement strand
TTTGCTTTATCTGCCTTAGCAGATTAACCTCTGATTATTCGTATCTACCGGTTACCTTGTTGATATCAACCTTCCTGCGCATGTAATCGGTGATTGCGACATAGTCATCGGTGCTTACATTGCCGTTCTGATCGAGGTCGGCAGCCTTTACTCTGCAGATATCATATTCGGCATTGGTGTCGACTGACCATACTCTCGGCTCGGTGAGCTCATTATTTAGAGCTGATGTATCGGCGTTGGTAATTCTGCCGTTGCCGTCGATATCGCCGAAGATGATGATCTTGAAGGTCTCGACAAGTTCGTGATCTGCATCGTAAACGTTAACAACAGTGCCTGTGCCGACTTTGCCGGTCGCGCCGACTGTATCCATATCTACTTCATAGGTGCCGTCGCCGGTTACCTCAACCCAGGAGTCAAGGCCGCCGTCTGCGGAGATACCTGTCTTGAGACCGTAGATATAGAAGTCAACACAATCATCGTTGGCGTAGTTGTAGTTGACCTTATCAACTCCGATAATCTGCTCTACGCCTGCTACCTTCTGATCGGGTATCTGATAGCTCTCAACGATGCTGCCGCGCTGAACCATGGTGGTTGTGCCGTCCTTGGCTATGAGCTTGGCTATAGCAGTCCACTTAGCATAGACTGTCTTTGATTCGCCGGGCATGGTGGGAGGAACAGTGTATTCGTTGCCGTCAGTGCAGGCTGCGTCGGTATACCAGCCCTTGAAGGTGTAGCCGCCCTTGGTGGGATCAGCGGGAGCGGTGATGGGATCACCGTGCTTCGCTTCAATTGCCGCTACATCAGAACCGCCCTGTGAATCGAAGGTGATGGTGTAGAGAACATCGCCATACTGAGCTACTGCCTTGACATCATATGCGGGCATGGTGTCGGGCTTGGAGATTTCATCGCCCTGAACGCCGTTTTCTACCTTGTAATACTTCCATCCGCTGAAGGTGCTGTCGGTCTTGACAACATCATCTGCGTTGCTCGGAAGAGTCGGGAATGCTGCGCCGAAGTCATAATCGCCTGAGGGATCGGTTACGCCTGCTGCGAAGTTACCGCCGTCAAGATCAACGGTGAGGTTGAACTGCTTGACATCCCACTGAGCCTCTGCCTTTACATCGTAAGCGGGCATTGTGGTCGGTGCTGCGATTTCATCACCCTGAACGCCGTTTTCTACCTTGTAATAAATCCAAGGTGTGGTTGCGTTGAGTTCGTAGCCTTCTCTGGTTACTTCGGGAACTGCGGGAACATCAGCGCCGTATTCATATTCACCTGAAGGATCTGTGCCGGTTATTGTGCCGTCAGCAGCATCAACTGTGAACTGATACTTCTGGACAACCCAGTTTGCCTTTGCCTTTACATCGTAAGCGGGCATTGTGGTCGGTGCTGCGATTTCATCGCCCTGAACGCCGTTTTCTACCTTGTAATAAATCCAAGGTGTGGTTGCGTTGAGCTTGTAGCCTTCCTTGGTTACTTCGGGAACTGCGGGAACATTTGCGCCGTATTCATATTCATCTGAAGGATCTGTGCCGGTTATTGTGCCGCAGTCAGGATCAACTGTGAACTGATACTTATTGACTGAGAAGAATGCCTCGATTACCTTGGTGTTGTCAGCATAATCAGGTGCATCATATGCGGGCATAGTAGCGGGGATAGCTTCTTCCCAACCGGTGAAGGTGTAGCCTTCTCTTACGGGATCATCAACGGGATCGATTGTTGCGCCGTATTCCTTGGTGATGGTTGTGATTTCCTGCTCATGGTTATCTTCATCAATGTAGTAGAGAACTATGTTGTAGGTATTGATTTCAAACTTGGCGAAGTAGGTTGCATCAGCTGCCGGATATGCGGTCGGAGCGGCAACGGGATCGCCGGTGAGTCCTTCGTTATCATACCAGCCCTTGAAGGTGTAGCCGGTCTTGGTGGCATCTGCTACTGCAGGATCAACAGCATCTTCGAACTTGCCTGTTCTGGTTTCAATTACAGTATTGCCGTCTTTGAAGGTAAGGGTGATATCCTTCTTCTCATACTTTGCAACTGCCTTGAGGCCATGATCGGGCATCTGTGCGGGAAGAGAAGCGATTTCGCTCTCAACGCCGTTGATTATCTCGAAATACTGCCAGCCGGTAAACTCATAGCCGTCTGCAGGAACTACTTCGGGAAGAGTGGGAACAGCATTGTCGTATTCAATGCGGTTCTCGGGCATTTCTGCGCCTTGTGCAAGTGAACCGCCGTTGAGGTCAACGATGAAGTCATACTTCTGAACGCCCCAGATTGCTGTTGCGGTTACATTGTATGCCGGCATTGTTGCGGGCCTGGAAATCTCTGTTCCGGTGGGATCTTCATCATTTGTGAACGCCCAATGATCGAAGCCGTAGCCTGTCTTGGTGGGTTCGGGCATCTGCGGGAATTCTGCGCCGTAAGCATAGGTGCCTGCGGGATTGGTTACGCCTTCTGCGAATTCACCTTCGTCAAGGTTAACGGTAAGGGTGTAGCTGATGACGCTGTAGAGAGCCTCTATCTTCTTGGTGTTGTTCTGATAATCGGGCTCGTCATAAGCACCCATCCTTGCGGGAATCGCTTCGGACCAAGCGGTGAATGTATAACCCTCTCTGTTGTTGGGATCGTCAACCGGTGCGATTTCGGTATCGTATGCCTGAGTAATTGTAGTTATTTCTTTCTCCTCACCGTTCTCGGTATAGTAGAGGAAGATGCTGTAGGTGTTGGCAACCCAGTTGGCAACTGCCTTTACATCGTAAGCGGGCATCTTTGACGGAGCTGCAGTGAGCTCGGTTTCAACGCCGTCTACTACCTTGTAATAAGTCCAAGGCTTGTCTGCATCAAGGCTGTAGCCTTCCCTGGTTACTTCGGGAACTGCAATGTCTGCATTGTATTCTTTTTCGCCGGAAGGATCTGTGCCGGTTATTGTGCCTTCAGCGGGATCAACTGTGAACTGATACTTGTTGATCTCGTATATCGGTGTAGCATTCAGGCCGCCCTCGGGAACTGTGGTTCCGGTGTAGGGATCGTTGTTGCTGTCGGTATATGCCCACTCAACGAATGTGTAGCCTTCCTTCTCGGGATCTGCGGGAGTTTCGATTTCCTCGCCGTATTTCTGATCGAAGGTCTCGATGACGGTGGTGCCGTCTTCATCATAGAATACTACTCTTGCATCCTTTGCTTCCCAGACTGCGGTGTAGGTGGTATCTTCGGTGATAGTGCCTACTGCAGGAGTCCAGCCCATGAAGTCATAGCCTTCCTTCTTGGGATCTGCGGGAGCAACGGGAGCTGTGCCCTTATCGGTCTCAACTTCCTTGGGATCGGTTGCGGTGGGATCATTATCGAAGTAACCGCCGTTTGCATCGAATGTTGCGGTTACGGTTCCGGTCTCTTCATATACGCCGTAGAACTTGATGCCGTCGATATCATCTTCGGTGAAGGTATATGTTGCGCCGGGTGCATATTCGGTGCCGTTCTCAGCGTTGTAGTGCCAAGTCTGAACACCGTCAACGGTCTTAAGAGTTACGCTGCCGTTTGAATACGGAACAGGAATCAGGCTTACGGTCTCACCGTCAACTATATATTCAACATATACGTTGAGTGATGTGAACTGAGCTACGAATTCGAGATCCTTATCGGGCATTGCTGCGTAGTAATCGGGAGCGTGTCCGTCGGCATCTTTCCAGCCGGTGAACTGATAGCCGGTCTTGGCGGGATCGGTTGCGGGCTTGGTAGCCGCTACATCGCCGCCGAATTCAACCTGAGCATCAAAAACGGGATTGCCGTCAACGATGTAGGTTACATTGTGCTGATTGGGCTCATACTTTGCCCAGAAGGTTGCGCTCGCTGCCGGGAACTTGGTTACTTCAACAGCGCTGCCGTTGAGCTCTGCGTTGTCGAACCAGCCCTTGAACTGATAGCCTTCCTTCTCGGGAGCTACAACAGCGGGGTCAATAGTTGCATTGTATTCACCGTTTCTGGTGAAGTCATCAAATACGGGCTCAAATGTTGTGCCGTCTTTGAAGGTAAGAACAATCTGATCTGTGCCGAACTTGCCGTAGAGGGTTACATTCTCTGCGGGCATATTGAACGGGAAGGTTGCTTCGGTGTTGCGTCCCTCATCGATATACCATGCGATGAAGGTGCTGCCGGTAAGCGAGGGAGCGGGAGTAGGAGCGGTTACGCTGGTCATATAAGGAACCTGCGCCGCTGCGGGAACGTTGGTAGCATCCTGTTCGTCAATTACATAGGTAAGGGTGAAGCTGAGCTTCTTGTAAGTATAAGTTACGGTCACGTTGCTCGCGGGCATGGTGCTGTTCTCACCGAGTGCGGGATCGATGGCGGTTGACTTATACTCATAGCCGTCGAATGCGGGAGCGGTTGTATCAACATCCGCCTTGAACGCCTTCTGCGCAGTTGCATCGGCTATTGCGTTGCCGTCTGCATCGAGAAGAGCATTGTTATCCTCATCGACATACTTATAGGTAACAGTATACTCTGCGGGATTATAGGTGTAATACTTGGTGATTGCGTCTGCGCCCATAACAAATGCATCGGGAACAGATACGCTTGTATAACCTGTGATTTCGGGAGCAGCGTCGGGTGTTACGGTTGTGCCGTATTCGACATCCGGAACCTCAACGGGATCTGCGATTTCAACGTTGTTGTCCGAATCAAGGACATACTTGTAGGTTACGGTATTCTTGATCTTCTCGTAAACTGCCTGGATTTCAATATCATCTGCAGGCATGGTTGCGGGAACTGTATCAAGAGCGGGTGACCACTCAACGAATACATAGCCCTCAGCTGTTCTGTCGGGAGCCGAAAGGGTATCCTTGTTGGTGGGCTGACCGTATTCGATATCGGTATTTACGATATCAACTTCGTTGCTGTCTGAATCAACATAGTATGCTCTGAAGTTGAAGGAAAGAATATTATACTGAGCATAGAAGACGAGATTGTCTGCGGGCATTGTGCCTATCTGCTCGGGAGTCTGGCCGTTGCCGTTCTGATCGGTATTCCAGGGATCAACAGCAAGTTCATAGCCTTCGGGAGCTTCGGGGTCTGCCGCGTAATCCCATTCATCATAGCTTGTGCCGAATTCGATTTCATCGAATACTTCGGACTGAGTATAATTGCCGTCGGCATCCTTCCAGAAATAAGTGATTGTGTATTCTTCAGCAATCCAGTTTACATAGAATACAAGGTTCTCAGCGGGCATAACATCGGGAACGGTCATAGCGCTGCCGATCCACTCAGTGCCTGCCTCTGTCTTGTAACCTGTTCTCTTCATTCCGGTGGGAATGCCGGTGATTGCAGCATCGACTGCGAATGTTGCAACGATGTCGCCAACCGTGCCGTCTGCCCACTGTGCGGTAGCGTCGGTTACGCCGTCGGGAAGAAGCTTATAGGTGATGGTGAATTCACCCGCCTCAAATACGGGGTAATAGGTAACGCTGTCAACGTCTGCAGCCGCAGTGAAGCTTGTTACGGCATTGGCGGGAACATCGCCCTCGGTGGTTGACCAGCCCTTGAAGGTGTAGCCGTCATCAACATCGCCGTTATAGGTATCCTTATTGAAGAATTCGCCGTCATACTTCTTGACCGGCTCAGTAGTTCCCGGCTCGTCGAAGTAGAACTCTGTATAGTGCTTATACTGAGCGGTTACGGTAACATCATCTGCGGGCATGGTTGCCGGGAATGCTTTATCCCAACCGTCAAAGTCATAGTTGCCGTCCTTCACGGGATCAGCCGTGGGAGCGGTGATTGCTGCGCCGTAGTAATACTCTCCGCTGGGAGTGTAATCGCCGGTAAGAGTTCCGCCTGCAAGGTCGATTGTGTAGTTCGCCTTTACACGGTCGATATAGATGTTATATACGCCGTCCTGAGCGGGAACCTGGAACTCGGCAAGAGTGGTTGTTTCGTTAATCTCAAATCCTTCGCCGACAGTAACTGCTGCCTGGGTAAGGAGCTGAGCGCGGGTAAGGGTTTCGCCGTTTACGCCGCTGCCCTGCTTGACTTCGGCTGCACCGTAGACGCCTTCGGTATCCATGGTATAAACATTGATGGTGAAGGTGGTATCGGCATTGCGCCACTTAGCATAGAGGGTCTTTACGGCATTGTTTTCGCCGAGGTTGGGCATGGTTGCCGGGAACGGAGTGGTGAACGGAGTGGTCTCGCACGCTTCGTCCTCATACCAGCCTGCGAACGCAAAGCCGGGATTCTGAGACTCGTCAACAACGGGAGCGGTGATATCAGCACCGTAGGCGGCTGTTATATCGCTGATGGTGTAGCCGTCAACATTGGTGACGAATTTGATTGTGTAGCTGTTCGCGTCACAAACGGGGATGGCGTCAACGTTTGCTGCGGGCATTGTGCTCTCGGTATAAGCAGCGGTTTCGCCTTCCTTATAGAATTCCCAAGCGTCGGTGAAGTGGTAGCCTGCGGGAGCAGTTACGGTCACGTCATCGGGAATTGTAATGTTTACGCCGTAAGCAATCTGCTTGGTGGTGATAACGGAATTATCACCGTCGTAGATTGTGAGGGTATACTGATGCTCTGTGTAGGTCGGAACTGCAGTAACCGCAGCATCGGGCATGGTTCTGGTATCAAAATCAGAATCCTCGCTGTTGAAGGTTACTGTGTCGCCTGTATCGGGATCGGTATAGCTGAACTGCCAGCCTGCGAAATCATAACCATCCTTCGTGGGCTCGTCTTCGCTTGTGATCTCGATTTCTCCGCCGTAGGGGATTTCAGTAAGAACATCAAGAGGATCGCCTGTTGCGTCTTCTGTTGAGTAATATGTGATGCTGTTGGTATTGATATTGTAGACAACGTTTACGGTTGTCTCAGCTGCGGGCATGGTTGTCGGGATATTGGTCTCGTCTTCATCATTGGTATAATGCGGGATTGTCTTTATCTCGACGATATCAGCAAGAGTGGCGCCGAATTCAACTGCGTTGTCGCCTTCGAATACAACAGGCTCTACGCCGTCAATTGCATTGCCTTCAGCGTCAACATAGTTGACAGTCAGCTTGTAAGTCTTGTTGACAAACTTGCCGTAGTAGGTAAGGTCGCTATCGGGCATCTTTGCCGCTACTGCAACGGGATCGCCGGTGCATTCGGCATTGTCATACCAGCCCTTGAATTTCTTGCCTTCGGGTGCTGTGGTATCGGGCTCCTCGGTAATCGCGGTGTTCCAGGCCTTGGTTGCGTTAACCTTCTCGGTGCCGTCGATTACGAACTTGAGGGTCCAGTTATTGAGTGTATAGACATAGCTCTTCTCTACCGCTTCATCGGGCATATCGAACGCTACGGGCGATTCGGAAATAGTGTAGCCGGTGTATTCGGGAGCGGTATCGGGAGTTACATGAGTGCCAAAAGCAACGTTTTCTACGGTTGTTGCAGGAATGTCATTGCCGTCAGCATCCTTGATAGCGTTGCCGTCGCCGTCAACATACTTATAGGTTACGGTATAGGTGTTGGGAGCATAGTTGTATGTTACGGTGATGTCGTTCTTGGGCATCTTACCTTCGGTGAGCTCCTGGCTGTAAGTGGTGCTCTGATAGCCGTAGCCGGTGATTGCCGGAGCAGCGGGAGCATTTACAGGATCATCCCATTTAACCTGAGCGGGATTGGGATCGATGGGCTCATCGGGAGTAAGGGTTTCCGAACCATACTTGTATTCATAAGTTACATTATATGAATTCCTGTTGTAAACATAGGTCTTCTCGACATCGGTGGTGGGCATGGTGAAATCTGCGGGCTTGCCGTCATCGGCGATGGTGTAATAATCGATAGCGGGAGCATCGGGAACTACAACAGTTGAGCCTGCTTCAACATCATTAACCACATTATCCTCACGGATGGTATTGCCGTTATCGTCAACATACTTGTATGTTACGTTCTTCTTGATAACTTCGAAGAGCGGGGTTGCGGTAACATCAGCATCGGGCATGGTCATGGCATCAAAGCCGTCATCCGTGCTGTTGAATGTTACTGTATCGCCCGTATCGGGATCGGTATAGCTGAACTTCCAGCCCTTGAATTCATAGTTATCCTTTGTGGGATTGGAAGCTGCAGCGGGCATATTATCCTCAATGAGATCGCCGTAAGCTACGGTAAATTCCTGAACAGGCTCACCGGTAGCATCTTCTTTTGCGTAATAGGTAAGATCGTTTTCGTTGAGATCATAAACAAGGTAGATGGTTAACTCTGAATTCGGCATTGTCTGCGGAATTTCAGAGGAAGCAGCAGCATTAAAGGTGTAATGCGGGATTGTCTTTATATCGACAAGGTTTCTAATCTCTGTGTTGTAAGCAATTGCATCATCGCCGTCATATACAACGGGATCAACACCGTCGATTGCTTCGCCGTCAGCATCAATATAATTTACAGTGAGCTTATAAGACTGAAGCTCATATCTGCCGTAGTAAGCAGTATTTGCATTGATTGCTACGGGATCGCTGAAATCTGCCTCGGTGGTATACTGATCATCGGTATACCATACAAATTCATAACCTGTTACAGCAGCAACTGTGGGAACGGGATATGTTGTGTTGGCAATTTCAGTGCCGGGAGCAAATGTATAAGTATATGCGCTCAGATCTATATCGTTGTCATTAAGGTCTTTCGCATTCCAGGTGACTGTTACGTCCTCGGTGGGAACGGGAAGGATAACCGCAATAAGATCAAGGGTAAGACCGTCAACGCCGTTATAAATAGCGGTGCCGTAATTTGCCTCGGTGAGAGCCTTCATTACGGGAATGGTGGGATCTGCTATGAGAGTATCTACCTCGGCCGGAGGGATCTGGTTTCTCTGATTCTGAGAATCACTGTAATCATAACCGATGCCTTCAACCGTATCGGTGATGGCAGGAGCAGTGGTCATGTAGGTAAGAGGAGCGGTCGAAGGATCGAATGCTCCGCCTGTTTCGGCATTGGGATATACCGACCAGCCTGCAAAGTAGTAATTCTCGGGAATATCCTGAAGCACGCCGTAAGTGGTGGGTGCGGGAGGAACGGTTCCCATAAATGCAGTTACCTGATCGGGTGCGGTCTGATCATAGTTCCAGACTCTTCTGGAGCCCGTGCCGGTCTGATAAGCATAAGCCTCTTTCCAGGTTACGAACATCTCGTCTCCCTCACCGTAATCATCGGAATAAAGGGGAACGTAGTAGTTAACATAGACGAGGTCTGCAACTGTTACGTAGGAAGAATAATATGTTTCGTTATCGAATACAAACTGTGAATAAGCAGCGATCTGCTCATCTGTATAGCCCTGCTGAGCAGCAATGGCAAGCGATGATTCATCAATTTTTGAATCGATAAGGAATACGTTGTATTCCTCCTCCGGGAAAGCATCCCAGAAAAGAGATGACTGAGCGTCTGCCTCGGTGTAGGCAACTCCTGACATGCTGTCATCCATCTGTCTTGCAAAGAAGGTACAAGCCCTGTAACTGCTCTGGGTTGATCTTCTTGCGCCATAGGGAATAAAGACATGACCGGCTACATCGGGAGTGTTGCCGATTACGGTGAAGCTGAACTGATAAGCAAAGTTATCATAGGTGAACTTCTGAGCAATTCCGCCGTCACTTGAAAGATAGATGCCGCCATAAGTGGCTGTAGCGGATGCGGGAATATAGTTCTCGCTGACCAGTCTCGTATAAGGAGTATCATCAGCATCGGAGTCAATATAAATTGAACCTTCTCTCTGACTCAAGTCATACGAGATTTCATTGGAACTGGTCATGACTGTTTCTGCATCTTCCTCATAATTGGCCTCAAAGAAGGTCTTATCATAAAGAATGAATATGTCATGAGCTGCAGCAACAAAGTCTGTCGCCATATAAAGCCTGGCATATACGGTCTGACCATTGGATACTTTCGTGGTCTCATTACCATCTTCATCAAAGAATTTGAAAGTATACTCCATGGTCCTTTTGTAGCCATCGTTGATAGCAGCGATCGCTACAGTCAAGCTGCCTAAAGCTATCAAAACGGCAAGTATAACAGCTATAGGCTTTTTGAAGAGATTTTTCACGCGTTTTTTCCTCCTTCAAAAGTGAATATATTAGCATCTGAATTCAATCTTCAAATAATAACTCAAAGATAAAACTTAGTGCTCCCCTGCCCCGCAGAAGCGGGGCAGTTTATTACAATTTAAGAAATAGGCTGTGCTGTGATCTGATTGAATCCGGATGCATTCTTTGCTGCAGCCTTAATGAATGAGGTATCTGAAGCATCGATAATTCCGTTTGCATCGATATCTGCCGCCTTTACACGGTAGCCGAGATAGGATGCGGGAACTGTATCATCAGACCAGCTGATGTTCTTTGCCTCAGTCTTGACAAATGAAGTATCTGTCGCATCGGTGATGCCGTCGCCGTTGATATCGCCGATAATGACTACATAGAATGATTCAACAAGTGAATCTTCAACATTGTCATAAACATCAACGCGGAAACCGGTTCCGATTATTGCAACATCTGATGTAACTTCACTGTCGCTGAGGTTGAATACCTTATAATAACCATCACCCTGAACTTTGACATAACCGGCAAGTTCGGCTTTGGTCATTTCCGATTTGAAACCGAACAGATACCAAGCATTGTAATTTCCACTTGCATAGTCGCCGTATCTGTTGGTTATAGGTTCAATAACCTCATTTACGCTGTGTGTATTTCTTGCGATGTTAGTGTTATAAGTTTCTACGACACCGTCTCTTTCGATCATTGCAGTGCTGTTCGAATCTGTGGGAACGAGTTTGACTGCAACTCTCTGATAAACTGCGTAGAAGTTCATTGCATCTTCTACCGAAACGATTTCGTCTGCGCTGTAGTCATCGCCGTCGCAGGTCCAGCCGACGAATACGAAGTTTGCATATTCGGGAGCTGTGATATCCGCAAGGTCAAGGTCTGCTCCGATATCATAATCACCTGAACCGGTGAGCGGATTGGCTTCGTCATACGCGCCGAGCGGTGTACCTTCGCCGTAAGCATAGAAGTTTACGGTAACTGCGTTGCGCTCAAATACTGCGTAGTAAGCAAGACCGCCGACAGGCATCGTGATACCTGCTGTTGCGAAATCAATGACATCGGCCGGGGTGGCATTCTCTGTTGCAGCCCATCCCTTGAAGCTGTAGCCGTCTTTGACGGGCTCGTCAACCGGTGCGCTTACCGGCGCGCCGAAATTATAAGGAACGGTTCTGAATGCCTGGCCTTCGCTGTAGAATACAGCATTATAGGAATTGATATTCCACTTGATATATACGGTCATCTCATACTGATTGCCAACAACATTGCCGTCAGCCTTTGGTGTGGCGTTATCAAAGATCTGGCTGTAATCCTGGCCGACGAACTGCTGAGTGAAGGTGCCGTTGTCAAGATATACGCCGCCGAAGGAATAACCTTCTCTGGTTATGTCAGCAGCGGTAGGAAGGGTGGGAAGGGTGTCATAGGTGATTGTCTCAACACCTGTCTGGCCCGCCGCCCATGTGCCTTCGTTTGCTTCATAAGTGATGGTATACTCATTCGGAATCCAATTACCGTAAACGGTAAGATCGGTTGCAGGATAAGTGGCCGGAAGAGTTACAGCGTTGCCGAAGGTCGCTGTGTCATACCATTTATCGAAGGTATATCCGGCTCTGTCGGTGTCTATGGCGCTGTAGTCAACATTCTCGCCGTATTCATCGGAGAGAGTATAGAGCTGAGTATCGCCGTCCATAAACTTGATATTGATTATATTATTACCCCATTTTGCATAGAGGGTAATGTTATCTGCGGGCATTGTGCTGAACTGATACTGGGGACCGTTGAAACCGGAATCCTCATACCAGCCTGCGAAGGACTGACCTGCTTTGACAGGAGTTGCGGGAGCGGTGACTGCAGAATTGTAATCCGCCTCGTAAACATAGTTGTTGTTTGCGTCCTGAACAAATCCTGCGGGAACAGACTCAAAGTCACCGCCGTTCATTACGAACGTGATTGTGAACTGGTCAACTTCCCATACAGCCGTTGCATAAAGGTCGAATGCGGGCATTGCGGTGCCGGTATAGGCAACACCGTCTGCATCTGCATAGGTCCATGCCGGAGGAGCTTTGTAGCCCTCTTTGGTAGCAGCGGGAGCTGCGGGGATGGCTGCCTGATAAGCAATGCCGGTTACTTCGCCCGTGAAGATTGAATCATCATATACGCCGCCGGCAACATCATAAGTAATCTTATAGGTGTTTACGGTGTATTGCGCGGTAGCGGTGAGGCCGCCTGCGGGAACCGTAGTGCCGGTGTAAGCGTTATCGTCGCTGTCGACATAAGCCCAGCCGGTGAAGGTGTAGCCTTCTCTCTCGGGATCGGCGGGAGCTTCGATATCCTCGCCGTATGCCTGAGTGAAGCGCTCAATCTCGGTTCCGTCATAATCAAGATAGATTACAAGAGCCGAATCCTCTGACCAGACTGCAGTGTAGGTGGTATCGTCTGCGATAGTTCCTACTGCGGGAGTCCAGCCGATGAAGGAATAGCCTGCTCTGGTCGGATTTGCGGGAGCTACGGGAGTTGCGCCCACAGCTGTTTCAACATCCTTGGATGTAGTGTCGTCGGCAAATTTACCGCCGTTGGCATCGAAGGTCGCGGTTACTGTGCCGGTCTCTTCGGATACGCCGTAGAAGGTGATGCCGTTGATATCAGCCTCAACGAAGCTGTAGGAAGCGCCGGGAGCATAAGTTGTTCCGTCAGCGGCATTATAGTGCCACTCGGCAACGTCTGCAACAGTCCTGAGAGTCAGACCGCCGGTTGAATACGGAATCGCCTGAACTGAAACGGTATTGCCGTCAACAATATAAGTTACATAGACATTGTATGCCTGCCATACTGCAGTATAAGTAACATTATCATCGGGATAGGTTGCGGGGAACTGAGTGATTCTGCCGCTGCCGTCATTCCAGCCGAGAAGCGCATAGCCGGGTCTCGAAATACCTGTCGCCGAATAGTTGCTTACATCATACTTGGGAACAACCGTGGTATCCCATGCTGCTCCGCCGTAAATAGTGTTGTTATCACTGTAGGTGCCCGTGTTGCCGTCGGTAAAGGTGCCGCCGTTGGCATCAAAAGTGATGGTCAGATACTTTGCCCATGTTGCGGTGTAGGTGAATTCATCGGTTTCCGCTGTGGCTGCGGGATAGTTGTCGGGCAGTTCGCCGTTAACTACGCCTTCGCCGGACCAGCCCATGAACTTGTAACCCTGCTTGGTTACAGTCGGCTTATCTGCCGCATCCCAGGCTGTTCCGCCGGAAACGACCTGATCCGCTACGGCGTTATCACCTGTATCCGCGAAACTGATTGTTACGTTTTTGTTCCACTTTGCGTAGTATACAACACCCTGTGCAACGGGCATCTCAAACTGGGTTGCTCCGTCTGCAAATGCGGGAGTGGTATATGCGGCATCTTCATACCAGCCGAGGAATGTGTAGCCGTCATAGTCGAAATCGGTGCCGACAACGGGAATATCATAATCCTGGCCGACTATGCCGCCTGATGCGGGAACTACAAGCGTTTCTTCATTGTTTGAAGCGAAGACGCCTCCGCAAGCATTGAAGGTTACGCTGTTGCCTGTGGTAACTTCATCATAATCAATCGTAATCTGGAAATCTGATGAATTCATGTAAGGAAGCGGCATTGTATCAAATATGGGATCGCCTGATGCTGCATATTCAATATCATTCACGCCGCCGGGGACATCGTCAAATTCGAAGTCCGAAGCTTTTATGCTGAGACCTGCAACGCCTGTTGCGCCGGCATTGACTGTGAGTTCAATCTCAAACAGCCATGTGGTGCCGTCTAGCGTAAAGACCTGTGAATCGTTATCACTGTAGCCAGTCGAAACCGAGATAATGCTGTCATTACCCGAAGTGCCGGCACCCATAATAGTGATATTATCGATTTTGTCAGCTGCTACCGAAGCGTTCGCGGAATTGAGCGCGTCGGGGTATTGAGCATAATTACTATACGCGTCGCTGAAAAACGCTGTCGGATAATACAGCCATAATGTAGCGCCGTTGGTATAATAGTTAGTGCCAAGAGAAACTCTTGCTTTGATTGTGCTGCCCGGAGCAACCGCGCCCATATCGGAAATTGCATTTCCGCCGGCATCGACATAGGTGATTCCGATATCGATGGTTGCAGGATTTTCCGTTACTATAGGATCGCCGTTCTGATCAAGCTGAACCGCCGAACCGAGAACAGAAAATGCGCCGAGCATCATAAGCAGCGAAAGCAAGACTGCCGTGACTTTTTTAAATTGAGTCATCTGCCTCTTTTCCCTCCTTTGGAATATTTGCTGATTTTGACTGACCTGCGGGCGGGCTTTCCGCCCGCAGGAATTGTTTACGTTAACAACCTGTCTCAGTTAACGGAAACATTGTATTTATGTGTTTCCGTATTGTAAGAATAAGTTGCTGCTCCAAGAGCAAAGAGTTCCATCATGTCGGCGTCCTCGCCGTCAAATGCACCGTCGCCGTTCACATCGGCTGCCAGAGTTGCGCATACGCGCTTGGCTTCGGCATCGGCATCGGTATCATTGATTAACCAGCTGCTGAGATTCTGATTATATACATTGCGTGCAATGTTCTTGTCGTTCGCGGTGCAGAGAGCATCGCCGTTCACATCGCCGGCAACGATGAGATAATAGGTCTCAACAACTTCGCCTGTAAGGTTATCTATAAGCTCAACCTTGGTGCCCGTGCCGCAGATCTTGCCGTTCTTGCTTGCGGTGATATTCAGAGTGCCGTTGCCGATAACAACGAGCTGCGCTTGAAGTTTTGCCACGGTCAGTTTGTTGCCTGCGTTATAGATATAGCCTGTGACTGCCTGGTCATCGACCTTGATAATGTCTGCCTGTGAACCGGACTCAAGTGCAATCTCAAGAGTTACGGGAACTCTTTCAAATACGGGATAGAAGTAGAATGAATCCGTCTCTGCTGCGGGCATTGTCCATTCATCGAAGTCAACCGGTGTGCCGTTCGGCTCAGTTGACCAGCCGACGAATGTGTAATAATTGATTTCGGGGTTGCCTGAAGGAACTGTTGCGCTTCCCTCGAAAGCTACTTCCTGAATGTTATTCTCGAAAATGTGGTCATTGTGAGGCTCCGAGAATGTGGGAGTGGGATCATTGTAGCTGTCGGGTTCAAGGAATTTCACGGTATAAACATGCCTGGTCCACTTCGCATAGAGGGTAATGCTGGTTGCGGGGAATTTCGCGACGCCGTCTCTGAAGAACGGGTTGCCGGTGCAGTTTCAAACCATCCGCCGAAATCATATCCTGCATAGGTGGGCTCTGCGGGCTCATGAGCATCCGTATTGTAATCGCCGTGGATGGGCTGAACTGCAGAACCGCCCTTTGAATCGAAGGTGATTGTTATGGAGTTGATACCCCATTTAGCATATACCGTAATGTTATCTGCGGGAATTCTGTTGTTGAAGGGCTGTGTGAAGGTATCGTTATCAAGATACCAGCCCTGGAACTGGAAGCCGGTCTTCTCGGACTGCGGAACGGGATCGATTACCGTATCGTAATCCTGAGTGATGGGATCAACTGCCGAACCGGCGTTTGTATTGAATGTGACTGTATACTGGTTGATTTTCCACTTTGCGTAAACTGTTACATTATCTGCGGGCATTGTTTCGGGAATATCATAAGGATTCTCGAATGTTTCGTTATCCGTGAACCAGCCGTCGAAGGTGTAACCTGTCTTGGTGGGATTCGCGGGAGCGGAAATTACTTCGCCGTAATCCTTGCTGATTGCCGCTACATTGCTGCCGCCGTTGGAATCAAATGTAATCGTATACTGGTTTACAGTCCACTGAGCTACTACCGTCATATCGCCTGCGGGCATCTTTGCGGGAACTGCGGGCTGCCAGCCTGCGAAGGTGTAGCCTTCCTTGGTGGGATCCGCGGGAGCGGTTACGTTTGTATCGTAATCCTGAGTGATTGCCGCTACATCGCTGCCGCCTGCCGAATCAAATGTAATTGTATACTGATTGATTGTCCAGCTTGCGGTGATTGTTACATTCTCTGCGGGCATAGCGGTCGGAATTTCCTTATCCCAGCCTGCGAAGGTGTAGCCTTCCCTGGTGGGATCCGCGGGAGCGGTCACTGCAGTATTGTAATCCTGAGTGATAGGATCTATTGTCGAGCCGCCTGCGGTATCAAATGTAATCGTATACTGATTAACGGTCC
>CAMUZD010000012.1 GCA_947165115.1 uncultured Clostridia bacterium | reverse complement strand
CTGCATTCTTGCATACATTTTGTCTATTACTGCCTCTGGAACTCTTTTATAATCTTCTCTTAATGCATTTCTTCTTTTGCACTCTTCAATTGAAACATCACTAAACTCAACATAATATTTTCTGTATCTATATCATACTGCTCGGCTATGGCGGGATTATGCACCCACTTGGCTATTGCGATGAGGTCATCTTTGAGATTTGTGAAAAGATAATTGCCCTCGCTTCCCCACGCACCGCGGTGGTTCATATGAATCACGGCGCAGCCCGTTCTCATAAGGGCGAGCTCAAGGTCATTATTCGTGGTATATCCCGGGAATCCATGGGACATAATGACAGCCGGATAAGGGCCGCCTGTTCTTTTATCGGGCAGCAGCAGATAACCGTATAGACGGCATCCGCCGCTGATTATATTCAGCTCGAGCACCTCGGGCGATGAACCCGGTTCATCCGCCTCAAACTCGACAAATGCATTTTCAGATTTCATTTATTTTCTCCGTATTTTCAAAGCGTATATCTCATTATTTCGGGATGGCAGGTGACGCCCCTTTTGCCGCAGGATGAACAATAGACGGCAATATTCGGCGATTCATCCCAGACCATCTTTTCCCAGCCGCACCTGAGATAATAGGCGGGTTCTTTGGCGCAGGCCCAGAGTTCTTTTATTCCGAGGCCTCTCGCCTCGTTGAATACCTGCGCCTGCATAACTCTGCCGTAGCCCCTTCTGTGAAGATCCTCTCTAACGGCAATATCTCCGAGTGAATAGACGCCGTCGCGGATTTCAAGGGTCGATGCCGCCATGAGTTCGCCCGTAACGGGATCGTCCATGCGCCACATTTTCAGAATGCGCTCGGGCATCCGCTCCTCGATTTTGACTCCCATACCGCTCTGATTGAAAAGCGTTGAAAGAGAAAGGAAATCATCCGTTTCCCTGATAATATATTCTTCCATAATAACTCCTCACCTGAATACCATATTAACGTGTATTATAGCTTATTTTACCTACTAAGTCAATAGGTAAATAAGCCGCAAATTATTTTTGTCAAAAATATTGAATAAAGCCGCGGCATATAGTAAAATAAATGTAATCTTTTTCAAGAGGTAACAAAATGGAAATCATTAAACTTGCTCTCGCCCAGCTTATTAAAGACAGGGATTTTGAGGGTATCAAGGCGCTCATTATTTCAAAAATGCCGCTGATAATCGCCGTGATTCTGATTATCGTGGTCGGCTTTCTGATTTCGGACCTTATCGGCAAACTCGTCGTCAAGGCGATGAAACTCAAGGGCGTCGATTCCTCAATTCACAGCTTCATAAAGACCATTGTCAAATTCATAATCAAACTCTTCTTTGTTCTCACCGCTCTGGCAACTCTCGGCGTCAATGTGAATTCCTTCATCGCCGCTCTCGCCGCAGGCGGACTCACCGCCGGCTTCGGTCTGCAGCACAGCATAAGCCAGTTTGCGAGCGGTCTGCAGATACTCATTAATCATCCGTTCCGAAGCGGAGATTATATTGACATCGGCTCGGTTGCGGGCACGGTCAGAGAAATAAAAATCATGTATACGGTGCTTATAACCCTTGAGAATAAAAAGGTTATTGTGCCGAATTCGCATATCACCGACAGCAATATAATCAACTTCACTGCCGAGGAAAACCGCAGAATAGACCTGCTCTATTCAATCTCATATTCAGACAATATCGAAAAGGCACGCGAGGCGATTATCTCCGCCGCGGAAGATTGCGACAAAATCTTTGAGAGCCCCGCCCCGAAAGTTTTTGTCAACGAACACTCTGACAGCAGCATAAAACTCGTGGCGCAGGTCTGGTGCAGCAGCAGAAACTACTGGGAAGTCTTCTTCTATATGCAGGAACACGTCAAGCTGGAATTCGACAAGGCCGGAGTTACCATACCATTCAATCAGGTCGATGTGCATTTTGAAAATGTTACTCCTGAAAGCAAAAATGCAGACTGACCGTATCGCCGCATTGGTTTTATGAATTATACACAAACAGACCCGAAAAAATCCGTGTATTTTTTTACACGGATTTTTCTTATTTGACCTTTTATTTTCCGGATATATACTATATAATGTATATGGACAAATTCAAAATTACATATATGGAGGTATGGGAAATGGCAGATCCGCAATTCTTAACCGAGCCCGTAGGCAAGCTCGGCATAATCGCTCTCAAGGGCTGCGAGGCGATGGCAGAGAGAATCAATTATTATCTCAACAAATCCCGCTCGGAAAGACCGAACGACCACTTTGAGGGCTACACCAAGGATTCCTATCTGATTGACGCCCAGTTCATCAGATTCGGCTCCGGCGAAGGCAAATGCGTTATAAAGAATTCGGTCAGAGGCTATGATATTTTCATCCTCATCGACCCGTTCAACTACGGCGTTACCTATACCATGTATGGCGAGGATCAGCGCTACAGTCCCGACGACCACTATGCCGATCTCAAGCGCGCTCTCAGCGCTGTCGGCGGCAAGGCAAAGAGAATAACAGTCCTTATGCCGATGCTCTATGAGGGCAGACAACATAAGCGCACGAGCAGGGAATCGCTGGACTGCGCCGATATGCTCAGAGAACTCTGCTACGGCTACGGAGTGGATAATGTAATCACATTCGACGCCCACGATCCGAGAGTTCAGAACGCAACACCCGAAAAAGGATTCGAGAGCGTTCAGCCCGCTTATCAGTTTGTCAAAGCGCTCTGCGCCACCTATGACGACCTTCAGATAGATAATGAGCATATGATGATTGTCTCCCCCGACGAAGGCGGCATGGGCAGATGTATCTACCTCGCGACGGTGCTCGGCCTTGAACTCGGCGCATTCTATAAAATGCGCGATTATTCGAGAGTCGTTGACGGCTCAAACCCGATTCTCAAGCACGAATTTCTCGGCGACAGCATCGGCGGCAAGGATGTCATCGTAATTGACGATATGATTTCCTCGGGCAGTTCGATGATTGAGGTCGCGGAGAAGCTTAAGTCCATAGGCGCAAAGAGAATCTTCATCTATTCCTCCTTCGGCCTCTTCTGCAACGGCTACAAGAAATTCGACAAAGCTTATGAGGAAGGCCTCTTCGATAAAGTTTTCACCACAAACCTCGTTTACAACGCCCCCGAGCTTCTTGAAAAGCCCTGGTATGTCAATGTAAATATGTCAAAATACTGCGCATATATCATTGACACTCTCAATCACGATGAATCCCTGAGCTCACTCCTTGATCCCAAGGACAGAATCTATGCAAAACTCAAGGAATACAACGAGAAAAAAGGCAAATAAAGAATTAAATAATAAGAGAACCGCAGACAGTCTGCGGTTCTTTTTTGTATCTCTAATATAGTTTTACCAGACCAGCGAAACGGTCAGGCCGTCAACGGTATAGGAAACATCGTGCAGGATATTGAAATCGACAGCTCTTGTGAATGCTCTGAGCATTTCGGCATCCTTCATCTCGACTGTGAATTTCAAAGTCAGCTCACGCGCGGAATACAGATTCTTTGAAAGCTGGAAGCCGTTGACCCACCAGTAATAACCCTCCGGTCTTGAGAAAAGGAATTCATCGCCGTGATATAGTTCAAAGCTCATCTTAAGCATTTCATCATCGGAAACGCTGTTATAGAAAGTGCCTGTCGGGAACTGTCTGTTATAAACTCCGACCTCGGCTCCGTTTGCCGCTACATACATACCCTTCCAGACCTGAATCATCCACTCTTTACCTTCGTAGAAGAACTTGAATCTTCTTGTATGGTAGAAATAGAACGGAGTCGTATAAGCGAGGATATCGTATTCGAGGCAGAAACCGAACTGACGCATCCAGGAATTGACGGTGGCATATACGACCATTTCGTTTATATCGAAATTATAACCGATTTCAAACATTCCCTTGTCTTCCTTGCCGTAGAAAAGACCGGTTTCGGGATTGTAATAAGCTCCCGAGTGAATCGAAATCTTTTCGCCGTCGGCATAGCTGACATCGAGGATGAACTCATAATAGCCGCCCTCCTGCTCCTGCAGGGATATTTCACACTTTTTGAAACCTTTATAATACGCGCCGATAAAATAGAAAAGCTTGCCGAGAGTTATCCGGTTCTCCGAGTAGCACTTATCGCGAAGGGCGAACATTGCCTCGCTGAACGCTCCGTTATCGAAGAAGAAAACCGTATGGAGAATATCAACGGGAGTGGACAAATCGGGCAGATTTGTCACCATGCTCTCGAGGTCGAGATACGAGCTCTCTTTGACGATATCGCATAATTCGCGGGTCTGCTCATCCATTGAAACATCGAATTTCGGCGGGAAAGCCAAAGCGTTTCCCATAACAGAAAAAGCGGAAACAAAAACCGCAACGGCAATTAAAATACAATCGATTCTTTTAATCATAGCAACTCCCATATCTTGAATATACCGGTATAATACCACAAATCGTTATAAAATGGAATAATGGTTTTTAATTGTTTTTGCAATTATTTCAGGAATTCTTTCAGAGCGGCGAGTTCCTTTTCGCCTTGAGCTATACCGCGGTTATAGACCATCTGCATTTTTTCCTTATCTCGCTCTGTCCTGCGGATTCCGAGCGGAGCATCAGGTCTTATAATAAAGACTTTTCCGTCCTTCTCAAGTTCGGCAAGCTCTTTAACCGCCTCGTTATACTCCTCATGGCGGTGAAGCAGGCGCTCTGCAAACTCCGGATATTTGCGATAAAAGAATTTCACGGGCGCGGGCGGCATTGGAGATTTCACATAGCCGAGATCCCTAGTGAGAATCACAACCAGCTTATCGTATCCGTTCTCAAACATGTATTTATAAGGAATGCTGTCGGCAACTCCGCCGTCAAGATACGGCACGCCGTCAATCATCACCGGCTTTGTAACAAACGGCATTGAAGCCGAGGCGCGCAGGATTTCCATGCCCTTTTCGATATCCTCAACCCGATAGTATTCCGCTTCGCCTGTCAGCATATTCGTAACACAGGCATAAAACGGCATGCCCGAATTATGATATGTTTCGTTATCAAACGGATAATAGTCAAACGGCACGGTATAATAAGCGAATTTCTTGTTTATCAGGTCGCCGGTTGTTATCAGCGAGCGCATTCCCATATAGCGCGGATCATCGAGAAATTCCATATTGTAGGCAATCACTCTGCCCGCCTGCTTTGAGGGATAATTAACTCCGAAAATAGCGCCGGCAGAAACGCCGACAATGCCGTCAACCTTTATATCTTCTTTTATGAATACATCGAGGACACCCACGGTAAACATACCGCGCATTGCGCCGCCCTCGAGCACGAGTCCTGTTTTCATTATGGTTTTCCTTTAATCTATTTTATAAACTCTGCCTGCTCTTCTTTCGCGGGGAGCGGGATATTCGCCTTCATAATAGCCGACGGCGCAGTGGCCTATTCCCTCATATTCGCCTTCTATACCAAGGGATGCGAGAAGCCCCTTATATTCGGGCATTTCAAATTCCTCTTTTGCCCTGTGAATCCAGATGCTGCCGAGGCCGAGTGAATGAGCGGCAAGCATAAGATTTCCCATAACCAGCGAGCCGTCGTATATACCCGTGCCGCAGGATTTATCGGCGAGGACTATCAGAATCAGAGGAGCACCGTAGAAGGGATCAAAGCTTTCATCGGGCCAGCCGCCGATTCTGCGGTTATCGGCTGAAATTCTGTCGCGCAGTTCCTTATTAGTGACTGCGACTATAATCGCCGCCTGCTCGCCTCTGCCGTTCGCGGCGTAGAGACCGGCTTCGATAATCTGATCGATATCCTCTTTTGAGGGCATATCGGGCTTGAATTTCCTTATGCTTCTGCGATCTTTCATTGCTTTGATGATGTCATTCATTTCTATTCCTCCTGTATCTGATTATTACTTACTATATTTTTCATCCAGATTCCTTTTTTGACGAGAATGATGCCGAGAATGCCTTTGAGCAAATCTGCCAGATTTACAAAGAAGAAAATCCAGATTACATAAAGGGATGTGAATCTGCTGAGAATAAAAGCCACGGGCACGCTGACTACCCACATGAACACGCTGTCAAAGAGAAATGTGATAATCGTCCTGCCGCCGGAGCGCAGGGTGAAATACGACGTGTGAAGCAGGGCAATCAGGGGAGTAATCAGAGCCTGCACCATAAGAAAACGCGTAGCAATCAGTTTCGCCTCGGGAGTAGTATTGTAAATCCTCGGGAAAAACGGCGAGGATATGAAAATCGCCGCGCCGACAAGAGTTGCCGTAAATATCGAGAATGCAATGATTTTATTATCCTCGTCCCTCGCGCGTTTAAAGTCGCCCGCCCCGAGATGCTGGCCGATAATTATCGCGATTGAATCGCCGAGCGCAAAGAATGCGACATTGAAAACATTGCTGACAGTGCTAGCGATATTCTGGCCTGCAACCACATTGAGTCCGCGTGTGGAATAGCACTGAGTCAACACTGCCATACCTGCGCTCCAGAGCGCCTCATTAACAAGCAGGGGCGAGCCGGTCAGAAAATATTTTTTGACCAGATTGCCGGGAATACGCATAGTCGAGTAAACGCCTTTGATATAAGTGCATTTGTCCTTGTGTGTATGTGCCCATATTGCGACCACGGCAAGCTCCGCGAAACGCGAGAGAACTGTCGCGAGAGCCGCGCCTTTTACGCCGAGCTCGGGGAATCCGAATTTGCCGTATATAAGCAGATAATTGAAAACCAGATTGACTATAACCGCAGTGATACCCGCACGCATCGGGACTACCGTTTCGCCGCACTCGCGAAGAGTATTCGCATAAATCTGCACCGCCGCGAAAGCGGGCAGGCTGACGAGAGCTATCCACATATAGTCCATGGCATAGCCGAGGGCGGCCTGCGGGTCTCCGCCGTCATTATTTCCGCTGAGATAGAGAGAAACAAGTTCTCTGCCGTAAAGGGAAAAGACAATCAGTGCCACCGAGGTCAGAATCGCGCCGAGCCACAATTTATATCTGAAGGTATGCCTAATGCCTTCATCATCCTTTGCACCGTAATACTGCGCCGTAAAAATTCCCGCGCCGGCGAGGCCGCCGAATATGCAGAGATTAAAGACGAACAGTAGCTGATTCACTATCGCGACGCCGCTCATCTGCTCGGTGCCGGTGCGCCCGACCATGATGTTATCAAGCAGGGAAACGAAATTAGTAATACCCGTCTGCACCATAATCGGCACCGCGACCGCAAGCACGCGCTTATAGAAAGCGCGGTCACCTATGAACTTTTCGGCAAATCTATGTTTTCCTGTTCCTGCCGCCTGCATAACCGACTCCGTAATCTCAAAATATTCTAAGGTATTATAACATAATTAAAATAAAAGTGCAAATGAAATAACCGACCCTCCGTTTTACCGGAGAGCCGGGCTCAATGATTATCTCTGGTTTCAATCACATTTCCCGTTTGCCGGGGCCTACTTTAAAGCAGCATTGCGCCGAACACGATCAGCGCTATCAGGGCGATGACTCCGAATGCGAACACTTTGAGCCATGCTCTGGTAAGAAGGCCGAGAATTTTGAATGCGATTACCACAGCGATAACAAGCATAATCACAAGAATCATCATATTCACCCCTTTCATTTTTCTGATTTAATTATATATCACATTTCATAAATAATATATTCATTTTACGGAGAATACGGCTGATCTATTTCTCCGTTCGGGAAAAATACGCGGATAATTTGCTCCGGAATTGAAAATTTGTTATTGACTTTACGGGTAATAAAGGGCAAAATAAGGATAAAGAAAAGCAAGGGAGAGTGCATTATGAAAATTACATTTATGGGTGCGGGCAGCACCGTTTTCGCGAGGAATGTCATCGGCGACTGCATGTGTGTCGAATCGCTCAGGGACAGCGTTTTTGCCCTCTATGACATTGACGGCCAGCGTCTAGAGGAGAGCCGCGTCATCCTTGAAGCAATGCGCAAGGCAAAGGGCGGTTACGGCAAAATCGAATGCTATCTCGGAGTTGAAAACCGGAAGGAAGCCCTGCGTGGAGCAAATTTCGTGGTTGACGCCATTCAGGTCGGTCTCTATGACCCCTGCACGATTATCGATTTTGAGGTTCCAAAGAAATACGGCCTTCGCCAGACCATCGCCGACACGCTCGGCATCGGCGGAATCATGAGAGCCCTGCGCACAATTCCCGTGCTCGCTGATTTTGCAAGGGATATGGAGGAGGTCTGCCCCGATGCTCTCTTCCTCAATTACACAAATCCGATGGCAATGCTTTCGGGCTATATGCAGAGATACACGGGCATAAAAACGGTCGGCCTCTGCCACTCGGTTCAGGTCTGCTCCGAATCGCTTCTCAATGAAGGCGGCATGCAGGATAAACTCGAGGGCAGGAAGGAGCTCATCGCCGGTATCAACCACATGGCATGGCTGCTTGAAATCAAGGATAAGGACGGCAACGATCTCTATCCCGAAATCAAGACCCGCCTCGAAAAGCTCAATTACAAACTCGACGATCCCGAATGTTACAACAAGGTCCGCCTTGAATACATAAAGAATTTCGGCTACTATGTCACCGAATCGAGTGAGCACAATGCCGAATACAATATGTTTTATATCAAATCGAAGTATCCCGAGCTCATTGAGAAATACAATATTCCGCTTGACGAGTATCCGCGCCGCTGCGTAAACCAGATTGAGAGATGGAAAAACGAATACGCCGAACTGGTTGAAAACGGAGTAAAAGAGCATGAGCGCTCAAATGAATATGCTTCGAGAATTATGGAAGCAATAACCGAAGCAAAACCCTTCCAGATAGGCGGAAATGTTCTCAACACAGACCATCTTATCACCAATCTGCCCGCCGAGGCCTGCGTTGAGGTCCCCTGCCTTGTCAACGGCTACGGAGTCAATCCCTGCCATGTAGGCGCCCTGCCGGTCCAGTGCGCGGCAATGAATATGACAAATATCAACGTTCAGCTGCTTACTATTGAAGCCGCCGTCACCGGCAAAAGAGAGCATATTTATCAGGCGGCTATGCTCGATCCGCACACAGGGAGCGAACTCGATATCGACACAATCAAAAAGATGGTCGATGACCTTATCGAAGCCCACGGCGACTATCTGCCGAAATACAATTAAAGAGCAAAAGACAAGCCCGCAGTTGATAGGCGGATGTCCGTAAAACAGTATAGGTTTTCATGGAAAACTGAAACCGCAGAACATCGTCAGATTTGCTTACCATACACAAAGTATGCCCTCACAAATCTTCCTTGCTCTGCGGCTTGTTTTTCTCGTAAAACCTGCTTCGCACCTCAAAGAGATGAAATTTGTATTTAAAATGTGCAAATGTCGCTCTTTGAGGCTTACTCTTTTATGAACATCCGCCCTCACGCGGGCTATTTTGAATATGTTGCTTTTTATTTTGTGAACACAACTTCACACTTATCGCTTATTTTACCTTTATCTGTCGGCTGCCATTTTGTACCGAGAATAAGGTCGCTCTCCTTTGCGTCAACAGTGAGCTTTTCCATTCCCGTACAGTAGAAGAACGCGTATTCGCCGATTTCCTTTATCTTTGAAGGAATTGTCAGCTCTGTAAGCTTATCATCGTAAGCAAAGGCGTCCTTGCCGATGTAGGTGAGGTTCGCGGGCATCGTGAAATTCTCAAGTGCGCTCGTACGGTGGAATGCTTTTTCCTCGATTCTCTCTATCGAATCGGGGAATTTTGTTACATTCACATAGTAGCATTTATAGAACGCCTTGGAGCGGATAACCTTTACGCCATCCGGAATCTCATAGGTTGTGGTGACGGTAATTTCCTCTTCCTTGCCGGTTTCCTCATTGATTACTTTCTCTGTTTCGGGTCTGCCGTATTTATCGAAGTTGATATTTCTGCCGCAGGGATAGAAGCAGAGTTCGGTCATATCCTTGGTGAAAAGGATGCCGTCCTTTGCTGTGAAATTCTCGTTTGCCGAGTCAACCGCAAACTCTTTGAGGTGCTGATTATTGGTAAACGCCCAAGTGCCGATTGCTTTGACATTTTTGCCTATTGTGATTTTTACAAGCGACTCGGCGTTGCATATACCGAAATCAAGCACGGCGACAACCGGTTTACCGTCAACTTCATCGGGAATCACAATATCGGTATTCATCGTTTTGTCTGTGTATCCCGAAACTACGAGCCCGCCTTCGACCTCTTTATACTTTATTGCGACCGCGTTGAGATCGAGCTTCAGAGAGCAGGAGGAGAATATGCAGACCGGCACCGCAAGAGCAAGAATAATTGCAATTATCTTTTTCATTGCGCGGTCACCTCCTCTGCTACGGCTTCGGAAATCTCAGTGGATTCTCCGCCGGAGCTTTCATCCGTTTCGCCTTTGTTGGCTCTTTCTCTCTCTTCGATCTCCGCCACGCATTTATCGTGCATTTCTCTTGTAAGGTCATACCAGATGAAAGGTATCGTGCAAAGAACGAGGCCTACACAACCGAGAATTACATATGAATACATTACGCGGCTGAATACGATGCTGTCAAAGAGGACATCCCAGTCGCTTGTGAAACCGAAAGTTCTCAGAAGCGCGGGAGCAACAAGTCCGAGCAATGTTGAAACGGGAGTTGTAAACCAGGAGAAGATGCCTATCATATTATCGGCTCTCTCGCCGGTCTTCCACTGATGATAGTCGAGAATATCGGCGTTGAGACCGTCCGTAAGTCCTCCGCAACCTGCCGATATGGCGGAGCGCAGAAATACGAAAAACGCGAGGATGGGCACGCTGTTTCCGTTATGGAGACCTATCAGGTAGCCCGCCGTTACGAGCACCCAGATAACGCGCATACAGAGGATGATATTCCTCTTTTCAAATCTTCTTACGAGAGAAGGCATTGAAAGATTGCCGACGACCGATGTGATTCCCGCTATCGAGAGCAGACCGGTTATCCACTCTATACGAAGCGAATAGACGAGAGTGAAATTGATAACATTATCGGCGATTGCGTTCCATAAGCCGAAAACGCCCGCGATATTGACTATCCAGAAATACTTATTCTTAAGAAGAGATCTTGCACTCTTTCCGAATTCTATCTTGTGGCTGTGATCCTCATTGACAGCAACTCTTTCCTTGACTCCTATAATGAAGAATGCCATAGCGCAGCTGGCAATCGCGAGAATCGGAACAAAGAGCTGGTATGAGCGGATTGAGAGATAACCGCCCGTGACTCTTATCATAATCGGGAATACGATACGGAATATCGAGCGCAGAAGGCCGAGAAAAACGGCACCGATTGAGTGATACTTCTGCCTCTCAATTGTATTCGGGGTAATCAGAGCAACGATAGCTTTCGGGTTATCGTAATAGATAGCAGAGAATCTTCCTCTGAGAGTGAAAAGGAAATGGAGCACAACCAGCTTGACCGTGTAATCGAGAGTGGTCGGCACGAACGGGATTATGCAGGTAATAATAGTAATGGGAATTCCGTAAAAAACAAGGAATGGCTTGTATCTGCCGTATTTGCGGCAGAGCTTGTTTCTGAGGAACCAGTTGACCGGTCCTCCGATACCCATTACAACAAGGATGTTCGCTATAATCTGCGGAAGGCCTTTGATTATGCCCTCAAACGGCTTTGAGGGTACGAAATAGAAGCAAATGCCGACAACAGTGCAGATTATAAATGCAGTCAGAGATTTCTTGGTTTTATCCTTTGACAGATGTCCGAGATTTTCAAATATCGTCATCTGAATCGACTCAATATAAAGAGTCGCGTATTTTACGATAAGCGCGATAAAGGTGATAATCGTGAAGTCCATCATCTTTATCTCGAAAATCGAGCCGCAGAGATATCCCGCGGTAAATGATACGGTATCGTTGCAGATAAATGTGAATGCGCACACGCCCATTATACCCAGACAATAGGACATAAATTCCCTTATTGAGGTGTATTCTCCGGGCTTGGGTGCGTTCCAGTTGAGTTTAACTGAGTTGAAAAGGGCAATGAGCTTATCTGTAAGGGATTTCTTACCGGTCTGAACCGCCTGCTCCTCCGTTTCTTCAACCGCTCTTTCTACATTTTCGTTATTTGACATTTCATCGCCTCGGTTTTTTGATTATTCTGTAATCTGTGCCATTTCTTTTTTGAGTTCCGATCTGTGAGCTCTCATTTCGCCCAGTTCGGCAAGGATGGTCTCCTTGCGCCTGCCGGTGTAATTATCGAAGAAATAGATGAAACCGGGCACGAAGTTTCCGATAACTCCGCAAAGAGTGGTTACAAGATAAATGCCTTTTAGCGTTTTATTGCTCTGGACAACTTCGACAGCCTTGCCGGAAGCATCCTGCTTGCCGCTCTTGTAACCAATCATGCTCAATGAAATATTATAGATATTCGTTCTGATGAGGGTGTTGATTTTGCCTGTGATGCTCTGGACTGCCATCAGCATACCGTCGCTTCTGAGCGGCGCACCGTATTTTTTCTCGGTGTACCATTCCATATAATCTGTCGAGTCGGCAACAAGTATCTTTCTCGCAGCGCTCATTCCCGAATTCGGCATACCGGAAAGGCCGATTAGAATTCCGGTAACATATTTATACTTTCTGATGCGCTTGATATTGAAATTGACCGCAAGCAAACTTGCAAGCGAATAGAAAACTCCCGAATAGGTGTAACTGCCTATCAGCATATTCCTCGCCGATACCTTATTACCGACAAACGGAACGGCAAAGAGGCCTGCATAAGAGAGACCGCCGCTGATGGCATCGATAATTGCCTTCATACCATAATCGTCAAATGTATTCTGATAGAGGTAGGGAAGCATGTTATAGGTCACCTGACGGACCGTCTCGAATATTGTTGCAATCATTGAAACCATGAACGGACGGTTATGGAAGATAGCGGAAACTACGTTTCTGTTCCAGTCAATCTTTTCCGCTTCGTTGACTTTTATGGTGCCGAGTTTTTCATTAAGAGTGAAGTACGGAGCATACATCGTTGATACACCGAGTATGCAGAAGACGAGCGCAACAAAGAAATAAGCCCATTTCTGATCGTTTGCCGACTCAAATCTTCCTATGACTATCGGCAGAATCCATCCCGGCAGCATCGAGCCGAGCTGAGCGGCAAGGGATGAAATTGTATAGAAATTCTTTCTGTCCTTCGGATTCTCGGTCATTCTGAGAGAAATTGTGCTCATCGACATATCAAAGAACGTATCGACCGTTTCAAAGAGTATGGTGAGCACAAAAGACCAGATAAGATTCCTGACCGGGTTTCCGGTAGGAACGACAAAGAGGAGCATTGAAGTCAGTGCGAAGGGTAAAGGCGCGGTAAGCAGAATGCGCTTGGTATTGCTCATTTTCCCTTCTTTTACCGGGCGGTCAAGAAGCGCTCCGGCAAAAGGCGGCACGATAAAGCTGAGGATATTTGTCGCGTTGCCCATCACGATAAGGTGCTTCGGGTCTATTCCCTGGAAATCGCGGTTGAATTTATCGGAATAAGTATAGACACAGTCCTGCCCCATACAGTTTCCGAACATACCGCCCGAGTAGCCGAGCTGCTCCTTGACGGTAAAAGAGGGGTTATGCGTGAAATTGTAAATCATGCCGGATATCTTATCTTTGATACCCATATTTTCAGTCTCCCTCCGTCATAAAATGAATATTTATCCAAATAATATAATATAACATTTCATAAAAAATGTCAATTAAATTAAGATATCAAGCTCCTCCGATTTCATGCCGAAAGCATTTTCCGCCGTAACCGTAACGCCGGCAGTATTATTATCTGTAATTTCGTATAAAATATCCCCCGGATTCGCGAGCCAATATTTATTGATAATCAAGCGCTTTGAAAGCTCTTTTCCGCCCGAGTCCTTTTCGGCGATTCTGTAAGCGAAAATGATTTCTCCGTCAACCGATTCCGCCTGCGGAATTCTGATTTCAGTTTTTTCCGAACCCTTTGTGATTACGGGCTTTGCATCCGTTTTGAAATACGGTGCTTTTGCCCTTGCCTCCTGCATTGCGGGAGTATACTGCCTCGCAGAGCAGGGCGCTGCTCAATGCGTCATATCCGCGGATTCTCACATTGTTCTCTGCATCCGCCTCGACGAGAAAAAACTGCGCTGTTTCATCAAAACCTTCGGGGTGAAGCCTTCTCTCGCCGTCAGCTGTAAATTCGGCATAGTGGGCGGCACCCGTGCCGAGGGCGGTTATTTCACCCTGCCAGATGCTTCTCGGGTCATTAAGCGGATAATGGGAATGCCCCGAAAAATCGACGATCTGCGGATATTCAAAAAGAATATCATTGAAGTAATCGTTTCCCCAGCCGTCAAAATCGCTGCTGCCGTAAACAGTGCGTTTGACATGCTCATGATGGAATACAAAAACCGGCTTTGACGGCGAATCCGCAACCGCTTCATCAAGTGCACTTTTCAGGAATTCACGCTGCTTTTCGTTATAATATATTCCTTCCTCTTCGCAGGTCGAAACGCCGATAAAATGGAAGTCGTTTATCACATAGTGAAAATCGGTCGGAAGGCCCGTGCGCTCTTTGAAAAAGCCGAGCGCTGCCTTGCCCATAGTGTTGCAGTCGTGCCCCTTGGCGACTATAAACAGCGGCTTTGTGCCCTCCCGGAGCGATGAGCCTATTTCACGGAAAAGCATCTCATATTGCCTCTCTTCACCCGCATCTGTGAGATCGCCGACAAAAGCCGCGGCGTCGAGAGCAGTATAATTATTGTCTTTTGCCGACAGCTCATAGGCAAGCGCAAGTATCTTTGCTATCCGCTCTGTTCCGTAGCTTCTCTCTTCGCTTATATGAGTATCGCTCGCAACACAGAAGCGCACTGCGGGAATGAAATTCCGATTATCCATATCGCGGCCTCCTTTGAATCTATTCTATTCCCGCCGGGGCGGTTTGTCAATGATTTATACTTGTAAGAGAAGGGAATATATGGTATAAATATAAATATAAATATGAAAAAGCAGAACGGGAGGGCGGACTGTGAAAAAGAGAATATTCCCCGGACTGACGGCGGTTATCGGCGGAATCGGAACGGCGATAATCGGAATAATCATGAATCTGATACTGATTCCGCGGATTGAATCGAATACGAACGGAATACGCTGTTTTGACATGAACTTGTTTTACAAGCCCGAAACAGCGCGTGAATTTCTGAACTTAATCGGCGAGGAAGGCAGATTCATCTACTTGCACCGCCAGCTTCCGCTTGATTTCATTTACCCTGTCTTTTATACACTGCTGTTTGTTTCTCTGATCTGCCTGCTCTGCAAAAGCGGAGCCGGTCGGCGTGTGCTTCTTACCGGTGCGGTTATTCTCGCGATAAGCGATTATGCAGAAAACATTATGAGTATCATAATGCTTAAAAGCGGTGTTCCGTCAGATTTATTTGCGGTAACTGCTTCAGTTATCACAAGTCTGAAAACCATCGTAATGTATTTACTGATACTCAGTATCATTGTGCTTCTCATAAAATTCATTATAACCAGGAGGAAGGGGAAGATGAATAATGCCGACGATTAAAGCGATAATCTGCGCGGTTCTGTCATTTTTTCAGATAGGCATTTTCAATCTCGCCGCGATAGGTAAAACTCAGACGATTGGAGTGAACAGATTCGTGGAAAATCAGGTGTTTGAAGGCTTCGGCACATCCTCGGCATGGTGGAGCCAGACAATAGACAATGAAGAGACAGCGAGAGAAATCGCCCGCCTGCTCTATGATAAAGAAACAGGCCTCGGTCTGAAAATCTACCGCTACAATATCGGCGGCGGCGAAGCGGACAATCCCGATTGCAGAATCTGGGACAGGACCCGCCGCACCGAGAGCTTTTATTATTTCAATGAAGAAACGCAGAAGTGGGAATATGATTTTTCGCGCGATGCAAACGCCGTGAGAATGATGCGCCTCGCTGTCGAATACGGCGCCGAAGAGGTCATCCTTTTCTGCAATTCCCCACATTATTCAATGACTGCGAGCGGACACGCCTCGGGCGGTCTGCAGGAGTCTCAGAATAATCTTCCTCCCGAGAATTATGATGCGTTTATCGACTATGTGCTGACGATTGCGGATCATTTTGTAGCCGAGGGGATACCGGTAACTGCGATATCGCCGATTAACGAGCCTCAGTGGAAATGGGGCGGCGACTGGGTCGGGCAGGAGGGCTGCCATTTTGACCCCGACGAATGCTTTGATTTGCTTGAAAAATTTGCACTCGAAATGAAAAAACGCGGTTGCAAATACGGTCTGCGCGCACCCGAGAGCGGTCAGCTTACCGAGGATTATTACGACTATGTCAATAAATTCATGGACAGCGAAATTCTGCGCGACTACTGTGATTATTACTGCGGCCACTCCTACTGGATGGACG
>CAMUZD010000011.1 GCA_947165115.1 uncultured Clostridia bacterium | reverse complement strand
TTTGTAAACAGGTAAAGCCAATGAATGACTTTGAAAATATTCTTTCTACAATCAGCAGGTTTTTATACTATCCATTCAAAGCGACAGTAGAGGGTTGTGAGTTTGCTAAACTCTGGTCGGTAAATAAACAGGAATGGCTTTAAACTGGTTTAAAAACGTATGCTATTTCACTTTAGAAATTTTGGGGATAATTGGCTTAAATAAGTAAATGTAAGGAGATTATGTGATGGACAATTATAAAAACATTGAAGATAGACTTATCGATTATCTAAAAGAATATGGATATCCACCTGAATGTATTGCAATTAATTGGGGTGACTCTAAAATGGCAATTGATGTTGCGGTACTATCTGAGAATTTAATTACTCCAATAGCCGTCTATGAAATAAAACAGATTAAAACAGAAAAATCAGTGGAAAGAGGGATAAACAATTTAAAACGTATTGCCAACTCTTTAAAAATTAATGCTTCTTGTTTTCTAGTTTTAGGAAAAGATAACAGTGCTGAATTTGAAATAATTGATGTAACTAAAAATGTGTATAATAACGAACCCATTAATTTGCCATCTATTATGGCTCCAACGCCTTTAAAACCACCAATATCATATGGCAATTTGCAATCAGGAAATGCAAGTAAAGAACTTGCAAAAAAGATAAAAAATCGACAGAATAAAATCGATCACTTAAAGCCGGTTTGCTGGTTTATATTTCCTTTTATTGCAACTGTACTGTTGGTGCTGGATGCTTTGAAAGTGTACGAGTTTACTGCTTTGAGACTATCAGTAATCGGAGCTGTATCTATTATTGTCTTAGTGCCTTTTTTCAGCGAGATTTCTTGGAAAGACTTTTCTTTCAAAAGAAAAACAGATAAATAAATCATTTGCAAAAGAAATGAGGACTTATATAAATGGCGAAGAAAAACAATGATTTTTTTGTAAAAAAGAAAGAATGGTCAATGGTTAAAGATGAATTACTTGGATGTTATTTCAAACCATATGTATCAAAAATACTTCATACATATAGACCTTTAGTTTATGTTGATTGTTTCGCAGGAAAGGGAAAGTTTGAGGACGGCAATAATGGTTCTCCGTTGATCGCTTTAAAAATCATTTCAGAATGCCTCGAAACCACAACTGTCAAGAACCCGAGAATTGAAACCATATTTATAGATTTGAATTATGCTGAGGATCTTAAAAAGAACCTATCATCATTTCCTGAAGCAAACATAATTTCCGGTAAATACGAAGACAATATTAAAACAGTTCTAAAAGACAAGAAAAACTGGAATGTGTTTCTGTATATTGACCCCTATGGAATAAAAGCTCTTCAGTGTTCTTTGTTTGACAGCTTCTCAAAAGGAAGTTTTAACTCCATAGAAATGCTTATAAATTTGAACTCGTTTGGTTTTATTCGAGAAGCTTGTCACGCTTTGGGCGCTTCATTTGATGATAAATCATTGTTCGCGGATCTTATTGAATATGATTCAACGAAATTGGATGCATCTGAAAAATCAATTAATGAATTAAATGAAATCGCGGGTGGCGATTATTGGCAAGAGATAATAGAATTATACAAAGACGGGGAAATTGATGGCTATGAAGCTGAATCGCAGTTCGCAAAAAAATATTGCGAAAGGCTCAATCAAAGCTATTCTTATGTGCTTAATATGCCACTGCGCATCAAAAAAGGGCAACGTCCGAAATATAGGTTAATTCATACGACAAACCATAGAGATGGTTGTCTTCTTATGGTAGATAATATCTGTAATCGTTGGGAAGCTTTACAGGAGATTCAGACAGGAGGACAAATATCATTTTTTGAAGAAGATTGCAACAACGAAATAGTTAATAAAGAAGAAATCAAATGCAAAACCCAAGAATTCTTTTCCCAGTTTTCTGATTATGTGTCACTATATGATTCGCTAGCTATGTTCTTCGTGAATTATGGTCCGATATGTTCAACGGGAGATGTTAAAAAGGTAATCAAAGAATTTGAGAGCAAAAAAATGATTATGATTCATAGGAACCCTAGTTTAACTTCTAAAGGAAAACCAACTACTTTTATGTCTGAAGAAAAAGGGCAAACCGTTTTAGTGAGGTGGGCAGAATGAAAACAACCGAAAAGCATATTCAACGAAAAACATTGTTATATAAAACCGGTGTTGAATACGGCGATTATACTATTAATCATGTCCTGGGATGTGCTCATGGTTGCAATTATCCCTGTTATGCAATGATGATGGCCAAACGATTCGGAAAAATCAAGACATATGATGAATGGTGCCAACCTAAGCTTGTCGAAAACGCACTGGAAATACTTGATGCGGAGATTCCAAAATTAAAAGATAAAATTAAATATGTACATCTCTGTTTTACGACTGACCCATTTATGTATGGATATGAAGAAGTATCAAATACGAGTATAGAGATTATAAAAAAACTCAACGAAAACAATATAAAGTGCACAGTCCTTACAAAAGGTATTCTTCCTGATATCCTCGCGAATCTATCAAAAGATAACGAATACGGGATTACTTTAGTTTCGCTTGATGAACATTTTCGTGCCGAAATGGAACCTAATGCAGCACCACTTGCGGAGCGCATTGCTGCTTTAAAAGCGTTACATGATTCCGGCTGCAAAACCTGGGTAAGTATAGAGCCTTATCCTACTCCGAATATAATTGATCAAGATTTAATGCCAATATTAAATTCAATCAGTTTTGTTGATAAAATAATATTTGGCAGAATGCACTATAACAAAAAAATTACAGAATTCAAAGAACATAAGCAGTTTTTCAACAGCGTTGCAAATCAAGTAATTGATTATTGCCAAAAAAACAATAAGGATTATCATATTAAATCAGGAACAATCTCTTGAGCTATCCACTTTCTGCATTTATAATGGTGATGAATGGCATATCACGCAACTGGATAATGGCAAAAAAATGACACCGGATTAGTTCAAGAGGTTTATGTAAGCGGGAGTTAAAGAAATAACTAATAATTTCAAAAAAGAGGTTTTTTATGTCAAAAAAATCCTTAGAATATCTTAAAAATAGCTTTCTATTTAATTCGACATCTCTTGATAATAAGTATAGTATGTATTCTGATAACGATCTTTACAACGAGCTTCAGAAATATCGTGAATATATACTATCAAATGTTGACACAATTCAGGGCGAAATTAGAAATGATTATAACAAACTTAATATTTGTATAGAGTCGTGTAAAGAATTACCGACAGAAGATATGTATAAACAGTTAATTTTATACATGGATCAAGTCGTTATCCCGGATCCTATTTTCAATCTTGCAGAACCAAAGTCGTCTTTTTCTGAAGCCACAGAGAAACTCATAGGTTTTACAACACACGAAAAGGTTAATAAAAACAATTTGTGCGATTTGATAGATTATATTGTCTGTATCACTCCTTTAATAGACGCCGGTTTTGTTGTAATGGTACCATTATCACGTATCCATGAAAGAGCAGAAATACCAATTCTTTATTCTCCAACGGCTTTTTCTGATGTTATTCCGAAGAATATTCTTGATTACTATCGTTCAATTGCTCATGTAAAAAACTTAGAACCAACTGAAAAAGGCTTAATTGTCGTAGATGAAGAAAGCCTGCATTTAGGAACAAGGATTTTAATCGAGTTTACAGATGAAGATTGTCTTACAGGCCATATTTATCAATATTGGATAACTAAGATTTTTGATTATGATGAAAAAAGCGGGAAAGCAAAATTTGGGTACAGGCCGGCAGATTCAATATCTAAAAGAGAATTTGCCGCTTGGATAAATCAATCTGTAAATCAAGCAGCAAACACATGCTTTGATAAGATTTATAAAGAACTTATATTTTCGAAAATGTGCGGATGTATGTATCTTACGCAGTCAAACATTGTTTCCAAAACCTTAAATATGGTTATCGATCAACCATCTAAAGAAGCAGAATTAGCAACAATGGGGCTTTCCATTGATCTGCCAATAACGAATAGAATTCTTATGCAAGACTTAATATCAATTCGTAGCAACTATGGGGATGCATTTCAAAACTTTAGAACAGAATTAAATTCAAAACTGTTAAGTTTGGATTCTTGTTCCGATGCTGAGAGTTTGCGTCGAAAAATTGATGCAATTTCATATGAATTAAATACTATACAGGTTCAAGAAGTTGAAAAAGAATACAGAAAGATATCTCGAACGCTTAAACTGGATTTGGTTTCTATGACTGGAAGTCTTATTGCCAGTTTTGCTACTGGAGGTATTACTGCCATAGGTGCAGCTTGCGCATTTGTAAAAGGATTTACGGATGTTTCAAAGTACTTTACTGATGTTCATGAACACAATGGATATTTTCTATGGAAGTTGAATAGGCAAGCGGAAAAATATAAAATCTGATCTACAATGGATTTAGGATAATACTGTTTAGTTGCAGGAGAATGAAGTATGTCAAAAGAATTAAAAGATTGCCCTGTGTGTGGAAACCGATGTGAAAGCTATTCGGATTATAGTTCTGATAAAGTGTTTTACGACTGTCCTATATGTGGCAGATATGAATTAACTTCAGATAGTTTTAGTCTCATAAACAACAATATGTTGGCCTCGTATCTTTTTTACAAACGTTTTCTTGGCCATCAAGAAGAATCAGAACGCCGATATCATACAACCTTAGGTAAAGAAAAATGTGACGAATACAAAAAAGAGTTCGAAAAAGGCGACATAACTCATGGGCTTCCTGTTCATATGGATATCGATTTAATTGAAAAATGGTATCCCAAATCATTTTCTGATCGTGTAGATTACATACTACTTAAAACTTATTCTTTTTCAAAACATATAGGTCAAACTGTATGCTTAGATAATAATGCTATATTCAGTTTGTTGTTTGTTGACAGAAAGGAAAAAAAGACAAATAATAAAATAGAATGGCGTGGCATTACGGATTGTTTAAAAGAAGCAGACTATATGCTGGATTGTCTGAAAGAAAGTGGATATGTAGTGGACTATTTACATATTCGTGATGAGGATGGAGTAAAACTTACATTAATGCCAAAAGGTTATGGTCGCATTGAAGAATTGCAAAAGAACATATCAAACGGGCAAAATGCATTTGTAGCAATGAAGTTTGGCGAAGATACGCTTCCCTTGCGAGAAGCAATCCGTAAAGGCATTAGTAATGCAGGATATAATGCTGTTTTTATTGATGAAGTTGAGCATATAAATTTTATTACGCCCGAATTACTTAAACACATCCGTGACAGTAAATTTGTTGTTGTGGATTTAACACATCAAAACAACGGAGCATATTTTGAAGAAGGATATGCAATGGGTCTTAATATGCCTGTAATACAACTTTGCCGTGACGGCGTACAGTTACACTTTGATATCGCTCAAAAAAATACTATTATGTGGAAGACAGAAGATGATATACCAATAAGACTTGAAAACAGAATTCGAGCCATTATTGACTGAAAGCATATCAATACTAACAAAAAAGCATTTTCTTGCATTTTCAAGGGCATTTTCAACAACTCATATCCATTTTCCCATATATTTCAACGGTTTCCGCTGTTCGGATAACTCTTTAAATGGTATCCGGAAATCACAAATCACGGTTCTGCGGAAACTGAAATATGAAAATCAGGGCAAAGGCAAATCTGCGTAATGTCTGCGCCCGGAAAGGAGAATGAGTATGATATATAACGAAGACAGAAATCTGCTGATTATCGGAATTGACCACGGATACGGAAATATCAAAACCGCCAACCATTGCTTTCGGGCAGGGCTGGCGGCTTATGATTATGAGCCGCTTTTCACAAAGGATATGCTTGTATATAACGGCAGGTATTATCTGATCGGCGAAGGGCATAAAGAATTTGTCGCAAGTAAAGACCTCGACGGCGACTATTACGCTCTCACTCTCGCGGCAATCGCAATGGAACTCAGAGATATGAATTTCACATCCGCAACGGTTCACATCGCCGCCGGTCTGCCGCTGACCTGGACATCGGGGCAGAAAGAACGGTTCAGGGAATATCTGTTGCAGAATACCGAGGTTGAATTTGTATTTGATTCGGTCAAGTATTCCGTTAAGATTACCGGAGCAAGTATCTATCCCCAAGGTTATGCCGCCATAGCAAAGTTTGCATCCGCGCTAAAAGGCGTGAATATGGTTGCCGATATCGGTAACGGCACTATGAATGTGCTGTATATGATTGACGGCAAACCCCAGGCGGGAAAGATGTTCACCGAGAAATTCGGAACCTATCAGGCGACGCTCGCAATCCGTGAAGAGTTTATGAGAAAAACACAGAGGGAACTGCATGACAGTATTATTGATGAAATACTGATAACCGGCTCTGCCGATATCGCTCCCGCAGATCTGAAGCTCATAAAAGCCACGGCAAAGAATTATGTTGACGATATCTTTCGACGGTTACGCGAGCACGGTTATGACGAGAATACAATGAATCTGTATATAACCGGTGGCGGCGGATGCCTGGTAAAGAACTTTTACAGGTATAACCCCGACAGAGTGAAAATCGCCAATGATATCTGCGCAGCGGCAAAAGGTTATGAATATCTCGCAGATGTTCAGATACGGAACGGCAGATTATGAAAAACGAATACCGTATCAACCTGAGGATGAATCCGAACAAGCAAAAACAGAAAGAAATTATCGATTTCTTTAATGAGCGGAAAAATGATGATTCATTCTCAAGAAATGAATTCATCATTGAAGCTATTCTCGGAAGGATACACTGTGAGAGCAATAACGCGTTGCTCGATGATATCAGGGAAGTAATCCGTGATGAAATCAAAAATATATCCGTTGTTGTATCGGATAACAGTAACGAAAATGATACAGCGGATATACCCGAGCTGACAGAAGAACAGCTGGCACTGAATGAAGCCGATGTTCTTGACGTGCTCGATATGTTCTGATGACGGTGCCGATTTTGGCACCAAAGAAGAAAAATACGCGTAAGCGCAGCTAAGCGGTGCCAAAAACGGCACCGCTTAATCTTTGCTCAAAACGCAGATTTGGGCAAACGGATACGGATATATGAGCCAAAATACTGGCGAAATATATGCCGTATACGCGAGGTTTCCGCAGAAACCGCAAACCGCCTCGCAGAGCCCACGGCACTTTGCAACCGGAAGGGTGAAAGTGTCATAGTGGGTTATGATACTTTGCCAAAAGTATCTGCAAGTCCCGCGCAACCGTTGCGAAAACAAATCTTAATATGAAAGTGGGTGATAAGCATTGCAAGAAACGACGGCGTCGACAGAATCGTAGCCAGGAACAACAATCTGACGGCAAAGCAAATCGGCAATACCGAAAAGCACAATGAGAGGAAAAAGGAAAGTTATGTCAATCCGGATATTGTATCCGAAAGAACGCATCTGAATTATCATTACAAAACTCCTGCGGATGATTATGAGTCAATATTTGCCTCTATGGTCGAATCGGGAGAAATCTCTACCAGAGGTCTTAAACCCGACGCCAAGAAATACGGGGAAATGATAATTGATGTGAACAGCGCATACTTTCACAATCACGGAGGGTATGAGTATGCAAAGCAGTTTTATGCTTCGGCATACAGAGCCGCGGCAAAGATAATCGGCGGAGAGAAATATATCTTATCTGCCGTTATGCACGCCGATGAGAAAAACAGCAAAATGTCAAAGGAATTGGGAAAAGATATATACCATTATCATTTGCATATTGTATATATCCCCGTAGTTGAAAAAGAGATCCGATATTCCAAGCGGTGCAAAGATCCTTCTCTTGTAGGCAAGGTTAAGGAAGTGATTCATCAGGTGAGCGCAAGCAAGAAGTGGGCATCGTCTCCTGCCGTAGATGAAAAAGGAAATATAATCCTTAACAAAAACGGCAAACCCGTTCTGAAGAAGTCTTATTCCAAATTACAGGATGATATCTTTGCCGGAATGAGAAGTATGGGATATACCGACATTGAGCGCGGAGAGAAAAACAGCGGCGAGGAACACTTATCCGTTACTCAGTTCAAGATTATGCAGGAAGAGGAAACATTATCTGCTCTTGAAGAGAAGGATAAAACTCTTACGGCAAAAATTGATGAGGACAAGAAGAAAGCCGAAGTAATTGCCAAGAAGTCGGCAAAAATCAAAGGCATGATTAATGAAGAATTTCCGGATGCCGAGGAATTGCTGCCCTATCCGAAAACAATTGAAACGGCAGGCGCATACAGAAAAAGAATTATGCCGATAGTTGCCAAGATAATTGAAAAAGCGAGAACGCTGTTTTCACACAACTTCCAACTGCAATCAAAACTCAAAAGAGCAAATGAAGATATTGACAGAAAACAGAGCAGAATCAACAGCCTTGAAGATAGTCTCAAATCCAAAGATGAAGAGATGAAACCGTATAAGGACAGAGCCGGCAAATACAATTTGCTGATTCAAGGTTTCGGTGAGGCAAGTGTAACCGCGTTGCTCGAAAAAGCCCGTGAAAATCTCCGCATTGAAGCCGAAAGGCAGCGCAAAAACTATTATGAGAGGTAATTTCTCTCAAAACAATATTACGACAGACCCGAAATACATTTATAGCAGCATTAAGGAGTTATTATTATGCAAACTATAAAATACCATGACCGCGTCCAACCGAAAAATATTACAAGGAAGGAGGAGTTAAATGAAGCAGTCACGAGGGGCTATGGATAAGTTTACAATCTATGGTTAATGAATGCACCGGAATGGGTAAAACAAAACTATCCTAAATTCGCGCATTGCGAAAAGAAACCTTTACCTCATGTTGAGTATGAGATAATATCCGTCAGGCAGTTAACACCTGAGGAATACCAAGAAAGAGTTAACAAATGGAATGAAAAACAATCCAAAACTACAACTGAATAAAAAAAGAAACAGGCGGCTCATAATGAACTGCCTGTTTTTTTCGTCAATATCTAACCATGAATTCAATGCAGAGGAAGTAATTGCCTCCTCGCTTCTCAAGACGGTTCGAAATCGACTTGATATGTGTTTACTGGGCAATTGTGCAACTTTAAATAAAAGCTTTATTTTTCAAGGAAAAATCTAGTATAATACACTCCAAATTAAAATTGGAGGTATTGAAATGAACAAACATTATTCCAAACAATTCAAAACTGAATTCGTTGGCAAATATCTAGATGGGCAATCCATATCCGATATTTCTGTTGAAACCGGAGTTTCAAGGAGCACTCTTTACTCATGGATTGAATCGGAGAAAAATCATTTCACTTCAAAAGCAAATCTGAATCTTCGCGACTATAAATCAATAAATGACTTTAAAACTAGCATCGCCAAATATATTGAGTTTTATAACAATGAAAGACCGCATTCAACAATCAGATGCAAATCACCAAGCCAATATGAAATTGATTATTGGATAAAGGTTAATAAAACAAAATAATACACAAACATATACAAAGTGTGATATATGACGGTTTTAGTTCAAAACGAAAGGTTTTTCGTAAAAGTGTTTGATTATAAAAAGAGTCATAAAATCAATACTGTCAACTGATTAAGAGAAAATGACGACCCCGTAATCGAACAGAAAAGTTCAAATTACGGGGTTCGTTCAACTTTGTAAAAATCTTTCTTAATAAGAATCATTCATAACGTCTTGCTCTTTTTCAATTCAAGTATCTCTAATTTATGCAGTATTTACAGAAAAACAAAGTGTGGTTTTGTTTATAATCCCGAAATTCTTTTTGTCGGTTTATATTGTATTGACATTTTTGCAAAGCTATATTATTATATGCTTGAGGAGTAAGGATGATTTTTATGAGTCTTACTATGATAATTTAACTCAAAAGGTTAATCAAATAAGGAGTTAACTCCCTGTTTATTGAATAATCAACAGTTTTATTGGAAAATAAACGTAAAGAAAGCGAAACAATGAAGAAAGTATTTTGTATCAAAATTTGTCGTTTCAAAGGCCGATAACACATTTATTATCAAATTTAATGTATCGGCCGGATAGTTTTTACTGTTCTGCCGCTAGATTCAGCCGCAGATTAATGTTCTGCGGTCTTTTTTATGAAGAAGGTGATTAAGATGTTTTGCGCAATATTCAGGTAGGAACTTTCAGCCTAAATTCGGGACAAACGGGCTATAGTTCCGTTTACCTCATAAAACCTCCATAAAATGGTTGACGGCTCGGCATTGTGCCCCATATTCCCAAAAAAGCCGTTTTTTAATACTTAAATTGGAGGAATTTATTATGTTTAACTATCTTGTTTCTGTTCCCTGCATTGCAGTGGTTTTACCCAAATTTACACGCAATTTTTTCTTGAGATTAATCAGACACACTTTTTGTGTAGTATTGTCAATTGTGATAGGCTTAACGGCTCTTAACCTGCCTGCTTCAGCGACAACGGTTAATAATGGCGAGTCTCTTGTTGATTCCAATATGGCTGATTCGAGTGGTCAAGCTACAAAGGTGACATTTCTCTTTGCTTTTCTTAAGTCGGAACCGAGGCTGTTTTCATCAATAAAAGGTATATATCTTCATAATACGGAAATAACCGCATATGAATCTGACGGCGATTATACCAAAGTTAAAGTTGATAAAAAGACCGGATATATGCGCACGGCGTTTATCGGGAAATCGGGCAGTTATGTTTCCGACGGTTCAATTAAGTTGTTAAAAAGCTTTTATCACATAGCGCAGGGTGACACAAAAGCATTGACAAATCTGTTTTCCGGCAATGATTTGAATTTCAGTTCATCGGACTCCTCTGTGGTCGAAATCATAAATAACACTTATTTCAAGGCGAAAAAAACCGGCAGCGTAACGATAACCGCTTCAAAAGGTTTGCAAAGCGCCACGAGCCGTGTTTATGTTTTTTATAGGTGGAAAAACAATAAATCATCAAGTGGATTTCAAAACTATGATTGGAAGACAACGGCGAATAAAGCAACAGCTTTTTATAAAGGCCCAGGTGAAGGATACCGATATGATATTTCTTCCGGCAAAACTGTTGAAGTCCACGGAGATATCGACAGTTGGGCGTTTGTAAAAGTTGCAAACGGCGCAAATTACAATTATGGATTTGTTAAGATAGAAGATATTTCAACTAAAAATACGATGTCTTTCTATAATAGTTTAGGCTGGAAATGGCCGACACAGGATAAAACAATTCACCATATATCATCTCCTTATGCTCCAAGAAGTGATTCAACATCAACATCTATCATGCACAGAGGCGCGGACATAGTTAATATAAACGGCGGGACGGCAGGTAGCTATGTGGTTTCTCCTTGCAGTGGAACGGTAAAATATATAAGAAGTAATACAGATTCCTGTGGATATTGTATTTCGATAAGAACGGATGATGTTGATCCCGTTACAGGTCAAAGGATTTCTGTTATTTTTATGCACCTAAGAGAATTGCCGAAAGATGGCAATGGAAATTTAATTCAGTTAGGAAAAAGGGTAACGCCCAACTCAATAATCGGGATAATAGGCAACACAAACGGAGGAACAAATCCAAGCATGGGAGCGCATCTGCATTTTGAAACTAACAACAAAGATGCCGGAGTAGGAGATGCCGGAAGAAGCAATTTTGTAAATACAATTAATCCTTTGCTTTATTATTTGGATATGAAAAACACTATAACATATAATTATTCCGCTTCGATGACAGATATTTCAACTTATGGATTTTATTGGTATTATTATCAAAGTACATAACAATATGATTTGTGAAAGGAGACTAATAATGAAATCTTCATATAAGATTATTGAGATGATCTTGACTGTATTAATAATACTATCGGCTTTGGTTGGCTGCAATATACAAAAAACAGACAACAGAAATCCTCCGGCAACTAACCAGGGAAATACAGTTTCAAATTTAACAAGCAGAACTGACGAAAAGAAAGATAATACATCTGTGACCGAAGCACATACCAAAGACAAGAACAGTCAAGACGATGCAGGCGGTGCAGTGCCTGGGCTCGCTAAATACAGATTAATCTATTATAATGTTCCCTTGCCTTTCTGGGATTTGGTAGAGGATCAAGATGAATTGCAGGAATGGTATGAGAATCTTCTTGAGACAAGTCCAAATGAAACAAACCAAATGGTTATGAAAGCTTTTCTGGAGCATTATAATATAAGCAGAGAAGACTTTGACAAAGCAAATCTCAAATGGGCAAAGATAGTAAGGGATGATTTCGGCGGAGAGCCGATGATGGACCCGAAAGACTTTGCGAATCAGGAAACAGATGAAGTATTTAATGGCGATATTATTTATACATTTGATGATGAAGTAATAAATGAATACTATATGGGACATCCCGATGAGTTCTACCCATATTGGTATGCTGATGAATATGAGCAAGCTGTCAAAGAAGGTTATGTCCCGAGAACTACCGATTGGGTAGATGTTGGAAAAATGGAAGCCGACATTATTGCTAAATACGGAAGCGTTGACTGATATTGAACTGCCATTTTTTATTCTTTCAGCACAAAACTGCTTAATGCAGAAAGCTTATTTATAAGCAACGAACTGACATCTTTGTTCCAAGGATGTCAGTTTTTTCGTAGGATTACAGAGATTGCCGCATCAGACGCAATATTAAACAATGCCGCCGAAAACCAAACCTGAAAATCGCCTCGAAAAAGTTTGAAACCCCTTGATATACAAGGGGCTTCAGTGAAAGTTGCACTTTCTTACAACAAAGATGACCTTACTAGTCAATTATGCAACTTGTTATGGCCTTTATTTTTAAGGAAAATGATGTATAAGACACTTGCAAATAATGCTTGGAGGAGGTTTATCAAACATAATAGAATCTTTAATTTAAAAAACAATAAAAATAAATAACAAAAACTGTTGTTAATAATTATACGATTGCAGCTTTTCTTAACACTTTAGAAAACTCTTCAACGTCTATTTCATTATTATCTTTGTTTCTCCTGTAATACATATAAAAGAATATGTTGTCTTCCTTTGTATCAAGAGGCAAAAAAGACGCATCACTCATCTGTTTGATACCATCAGAAACATTTTTAAAACCTATTGGCAATTCCTTAAATGCAGGCTTATATATATTGCTTTTAAACTGTTGTTGTGTAATTATTACCAGATCAAAAGGTATAGAATGACTTGTCAAATAATTTTTAATATCTTTCAATATCTCTAATTCAACTTTTAGTTTTGTCATTCTTTTTTTAAATGTACTCTTTTTGGATCTATCTGAGAAAGACCGTTGCTGTTTATTTAATTTTTTCAATTCTTTTTTTAAGCAATCATAAAATGTATCATTAATACTATAAACACCATATGTTCCTTCAAGTAAATTTTTTTCCCACTTTTTTATTATTTCAAAAAATGCATCGTTCTTTTTAAAATCGAACAATAAAGAGAATTCAGCTTCTGATTTCCAAACAGGATGTCTACGCAAACTCCTATCACAGTATTCTTTGACGGCATCACTTGTTTCGTAATCCATCTTTGCTAAACATAAAACATCAGCATCTGACACAAGTCTAACTCTTCCAACATCATTCAATACCACACCATCTTTTGTTAAAGCTGGTAATGATAACAATTCGTTATCTGGAGTATTGTATTTACAACTAATCTCGCGTATTATTGTTTTTATTAGGTAAGATTCATATAAAATAACCGGATGAGATTGTATCCAACGACGTTCCATATCATTAGCAGTTAAAACAGATTCCAACACACTCAGAGAGCTCTTCAAATAGCCAACGGGGGATGAGCCTTCATTGATAAAAACTCCATTAATCAGCCTTTGATAATCTATGGCAACTGAGGAGTATCCAGACATATAACTATCACGTATCAAATAGTCTAGTTTATCTACATCAATAATGTTAGAATTCAATAATTCGACACAAGCTCTATATAGAGAAAGACATTTTCGCTCTTTTGAAGAATATTTGACATTTTGATCATACTGTAGGCCTATAATACATCGTGCAAAAAGCGAAAAATTATTTTTTCCAATTATTTCGCCAAATTCTTCAATAGACAAAAGAGCACTCATAATTTCGTGCTCTTTTCCAACTATTGTTTGTTCCTTTTCAAGATCATTTTTATAATATTTATTTGATACAATTGCAACCAACTTATCATTGATATAATTTATATTATAAAACTTTTCACCTGTATGAGAAAAAGGAGAATGTCCTAAATCATGACATAAGCATGCCATAATAAAAGTGTTTTTCGTATTCTCTAATTCACTCTTTGTTAAAGTCTCCTTAATTCCCGGGCTATTATTAACTAATGACTCAAAAGACAATGATCCTAACCAATACACTCCCAAAGAATGCGTAAACCGATTATGCAACGCAGACGGATAAATTGATGTATAGCTTGTCTGAATGATATTTCTCAATCTTTGGAAGTACACAGAATCAATTATATCAATATATCTATCCTCAATTGTAATATAACCATATATTGGATCTTTTATGGTTTTCGGCATACTTAATCTTCTGCCTTTTAATCTACATTTATTACTTTAAGTGAATTTTCATTTAATAAAGCAATCAAAATATCCAAAGAAATATATGACAATATATGATCTCGTATATCGTCAATCGTTACCCCGTGCCTTATTTTAACACAATCATTCACTAGTTCAAACCAATCCGAATAATCCTGCAGAAACTCTTTAGTATAATTGTTTGAATAAAGCAAAATAGCTCTACTGTTCTCTTTTTCATTCAAAACTTCCTCAACTTTAACTCCATATCTTCTGACATCTTCAAGAGAAATGCTATCCACTTGTTTTTTTTCATATAATTCAACCAATGCGTTTGCAACCAAATACTCCATTTTAATAAATGTACAAATATTCATTGTTTTGACCAAGCAAAGGCTTTTTCCTTTCTATTATTAATAAAAATAATTATACACTCTTTTTCTTTTTTTTCAAGTGCTATTTAGGATTTTATTACATCATATTTAGGATTTTTATTACATCTACTTAATGAATAATTGAACGAACATATGAAGAATTATTTCAAGCAAATTCATATAGTTTATTAAATTGGTAATTAAGATTGAGATTAACCTTCAATTAAATAGTTGTATATCTCAATTATATTAAATTGGGGGAAATCGTATTTAAAAATGGATGCAATTATTATCTGATGGTCTGAAAAATCCCTTTTCAAAATGTTCATCATTTTTTTATGTTTTCTTGATCAACTTCTTTCCCGCTCGGTGAATCCAAAATAATAGGAAGTTTGATTTTTAACGCCCTTTCTATTTCAATAATATAGGCTAATCTAAAAGCAAATACTGTCTTATGTAATATCGCACCAGAAAGTTCTTTTAGATTTGATGTGAACAAATATGAAGCCACCATCGTAGTGTCACTGCCAATTTCTAATTCAACTGCATACTTAAGAACATTTTTATATAATGAATTAACTACTTCATTATTTGTTTTGGTTTCTTTTGTGATTTCTTTTCGTATTTCTTTTAATTGCTTTTCTAAAAGTTTAATTTCTTTATTGATTATGGCAGCGTTTATTTGAAGTGAAGCAATTTTTTTGTCAAATGCTTCTAACATTGTCTCAGAATTCCAGAATAGCATTTGTTCTGATTCTGATTGACTTTGCCTTTCCAAAACATCAATTTCATGTATAACATCTGAAAGCTTTGCCGAAACGATTTTGTGCTTGGATATTAGATAATCGATACTATCATTAAAACCGACAATATTATTTTCGGTAACCGGAATTGTAGTCCCATCCGTTCCTTTAATATTTCGTCCCAACTTGGCATAATGTCATTCTCCATAATCAATATCTATTAAATCTATTTTATCACAAAAACCAATAAATACAATGCTTTTTTGATAAACATAAAAGAAAAACAGGTAGTCCAAAAAGATCTACCTGTTCTTTTCGTCAATATCTAACCATGAATTCAATGCAAAGGAAGTAATTGCCTCCTCGCTTCTCAAGACGGTTCGAAATCGACTTGATTTGGTGGTCGTTACAGGACTTGAACCTGTGACCTCCCGCACGTCAAGCGGATGCGCTACCAGCTGCGCTAAACGACCGAATATATATTATTTTATAACAACCGCTATAAAAGACAAAAACGAGCCGGAGCTCGCTCACGCACCCTGAAAACTGAACAAAGGTAGGGATAAGGGATAGTAGATGGGAGTGGAGAAGGAGAGAAAAAGGTCAAGCCCTCGACCTATTAGTATTGCCAAGCTGAACATATCACTATGCTTACACATGCAACCTATCAACCTCATAGTCCATGAGGGGTCTTACTGGCTTACGCCATGGGATATCTTATCTTGAAGGCGGCTTCACGCTTAGATGCTTTCAGCGTTTATCCGTTCCGCACATAGCTGCC
>CAMUZD010000010.1 GCA_947165115.1 uncultured Clostridia bacterium | reverse complement strand
ATTCCCTGCCCGATTCCGACGGCGACGGTATCCCCGACGAAATCGACGAGTACGACGACAATCAGTGAAAAAAGCAGCCCCTCTCCGTGAAGGAGAGGGGATTTCTTATATCATTCTCTGTGCCACTTGACACCCATCGGTGTATCTTCGAGCACTATTCCTTTTGCCTTGAGCTCATCGCGTATGCGGTCCGCCTCCGCCCAGTTCTTCTCCTTGCGTGCTGCGGTTCTCGCTTCAATAAGCGCGTCAATTTCGGCATCCGAATCCTCGGCTTTTCTGTTATAGACAAGGCCGAGAACGCCGGTGAGCATATCAAAAACCTTAATGGCGTATTCAACGGTTCCCTTTGACGCGCCCTTGCCGAGCGCGAGGGTGTTTATATCTCTTACGAGGTCGAATACCGCGGCAATTCCGTCTGCAGTATTGAGGTCATCGTCAAGCGCGTTGTTGAACTGCTCAACTCTCTTGTCAAGCTGCGTTTTTACGCTCTCGTCGGCCTCGCCCTCGGGAGCGTTTTTCAGCTCAAAATCGAGGCTGTCACGGCAGGTGTAGAGACGGGTGAGCGATGCCTTGCACTGCTCGATAATATCGGTCGAGTAGTTGATGGGGCTTCTGTAGGATGATGAAATCATCAGATATCTTATCGGCTCATAACCGTATTTTTCCGCCACATCGCGCACTGTGAAGAAGTTGCCGAGCGATTTAGACATTTTGACGTTGTCAACGTTTATGTATCCGTTATGCATCCAGTAATTCGCGAAGGGCTTGCCGGTGAAGCATTCGCTCTGTGCAATCTCGTTTTCGTGATGGGGGAATATAAGGTCGATGCCGCCGCAGTGAATATCGATATTCTCGCCGAGAAAACGGAGATTCATTGCCGAGCACTCAATATGCCAGCCGGGTCTGCCGTGTCCCCAGGGGGAATCCCAATATGGCTCGCCGGGCTTCGCGGCTTTCCAGAGGGAAAAATCCATCGGATCGCGCTTGATGTCGCCGACCATGATTCTCGCGCCCGCCTCAAGGTCTTCAAGCGGCTGATGCGAGAGCTTGCCGTAGGAGGGGAAGGTCTTGGTGCTGAAATATACATCGCCGTCAACCTCGTAGGCGTGGCCTTTTTCGATGAGTCCGCTCACAATTTCGATGATTTTATCGATATTTTCGGTTGCTTTCGGATGAATGGTTGCGTGCTTGAAATTCAGTCCGTCGGCATCCTTCCAGAATTCTTCAATATACTTCTCGGAAACTGTTTTGTAATCGCTTCCCTCTTCATTTGCCTTTTTGATTATTTTATCATCAATATCCGTGAAATTCTGAACGAAGGTTACTTCGTATCCCCTGTATTCAAGGTATCTGCGAAGTACGTCGAAAACGCAGAGCGGGCGGGCGTTGCCGATATGAATATAGTTATATACGGTCGGTCCGCAGGCATATATTTTTACTTTGCCCGGCTCAACCGGTTTGAATTCCTGCTTTTCTCTTGTGAGCGTATTAAAAATCTTCATCGTAATCCTCCGTCTTTGCTGATGAGCCCATGTTTTTCTTTAATTTATAAATCTCTTTGCGCAGGGATGCAAGCTCCTGGGCAACGGGGTCGGGAATGTCAATCTGGTCAAGATCATCATCAATTCTCACGCCGTCGCGCTTGACTATCTTAGCCGGCACGCCGACCGCAGTGCAGTTTTCCGGAATGTTCCTGAGAACCACCGCGCCGGAGGCGATTTTTGTATTGTCGCCTATGATGACGGGGCCGAGCACTTTCGCTCCCGAGCCTATCATAACGTTGTTGCCGATGGTCGGATGGCGCTTGCCGAGTTCTTTACCCGTTCCTCCGAGAGTTACGCCCTGGTAAATCGTGACATCATCGCCGACCTCGGCCGTTTCGCCTATGACAACTCCTGTGCCGTGGTCGATGAAAACGCGCCTGCCGATTTTTGCGGCGGGATGAATTTCGACTCCCGTTTTGCGCGAGGCTCTTTGGGAAATCCAGCGCGCTATGAAAAAGAATCTGTGGCGGTAAAACCAGTTTGCCGTTCGGTGCATGCGTATAGCTCTGTAGCCCGGATACAGGAAGAGCACTTCAAAAAGGCTCCTCGCCGCCGGGTCCCTGCTTCGCACGCAGGCTATATCTTCTTTGAATCTTTCAAACATAGTATCCTCCGTTTTACAACCGATTAATAATAAAAAACGCCCCTGCAAACTGCAGAGGCGATAATCGCGGTCCCACTCCGATTTATAACTCAAAGGCTTTAACGCAGCCATACGCGCGGAAATACTCGTTTCCTTTCCTCCCGCGGGCCGCCGGGCGCACTTCACAATCCTTGGCATAAAGGGCATTTCAGCATCCTGCCCTCTCTCTGATATGCCGCCGGAAGCTACTCTTCCCGACCATTGCTTTGCTTATTGATTTATTGCATTATAGTTTAATTTTATTAAAAAGTCAATAATCAGTTTATTTCTTTGCCTATCAGATCGTAATCATTGACTCCGAGGACCTGAACTGTGACGAAATCGCCGGGATTATATACCTTCTCGCTCGTGAATCTGATAACGCCGTCAATTTCGGGCGCGTCCATATAAGTTCTGCCCGAATAGCTGTCGGAATACGAATCATAATCCTCGACAAGAACCCTGTATATATTGCCGACTCGTTCCTCGTTTTTGAGCGTAACGATTTCGAGCTGATCCTGCATTATTATTTCGCCTCTGCGGACCTTGACGCTCTCATCAACCTGATCTTCCATATCATAGGCGGGCGTGCCCTCCTGAGGGGAGAAAGAAAAACAGCCGAGGCGGTCGAATTCCATTTCATTCACGAATTCGGCCAGATGCTCGAATTCATCCTCGCCCTCGCCGCAATAAAGGAGATGTTCTCACGAATAGCTCCTTTTTTGCTTCGGCAAGAAAAAGGGAACAACAGCACATTCAACATACAAATTTAGTATCACATAGTGTAGAAGCCAAAGTACATGCCAATGTAATAAGTGGATAGATTAAGAAAGATGGCAGAGAGATACTAAAAAAATGTGGGAGCATAATAAAGTGGAAATAATAGAAGCCGAAGCATATAAAGACCTATAATCTCTTGTTGGCGATACCGTTGTATTTAAGTGTTGCACAATTTAAGAGATATCTAAAGGTAAAAGTGATCTGATGATAATTGATAAATATGCAAATCTCAAATACAGGTATGGGCAAGGTCAACCTAGCGTAGAGTTGCAACGTAGAAACACTTGGACGAAAGGCGAGTGATAGAAGAGTATATAAAGGACAAACCGAAATAATTATCGCAATGATCAAATTACACTCAAAGAATATGTAGACCTATTCACAAGTGGCAACAATATGTAAGCAAAAGAAACCAAACAGCCTCACGAAAGAAACTACTTAAAACGAGCAATGTGCTACCAAACATCGTGACAGCTTTCAATTTGTGAGCTAGTATGTAACCCTTTTAGGTCTGCACAAACTACAGTCTATTGGTGGTTATGGTTAATAAATACTGATATCAGTTTTCTAATCTCTATAAGAGCGAATCCAAAAAGATTCAATAGCGTTTTAAACAGCCATATCAAGTGTATCACTTTTTCAGTCCCAAATGTATCCTCTTAACAATGGGGTTACATATAAACAATTATATATCATCGGTTGCATAGTTTCTCGCAATATCTTTTAAAGCTTCTATTAAAATATGAATATCATTCTTTTGTGTGGTATTATCAAAAGAAAATCTTAAATAGTATTTACCGTCTTTTATTATTCGTCCAATCATTATTCCATAATAATCAAATAAGATGCTTTGAAGATTATCATTATTGTTAAGCATATCTACAACGATAAAACCTCTACCATTATTGTGAACCCAACTAATAATTTCAACAACATTTGGAATTGACTCTAAACGTTGGATAAAATAATCAAACAAGCCTGTTTCTATTCGTGGAAGTTGATCAATTATCATAGGCAAGCACATTTCAAGGGCGACATTTCTAGTACCTAATTCATCGGTTCCAAAGTCTTTTTCTTCAACCTTTTCTTCGTTAAGACGACGTTCACCAACATATAATCTTCCAAGATGATGTGTAATACTTTTTTTGCTGAGCATAGCACCTATTGCGACGGGCATATTACACCATTTGTGAAATGAACAAATATATACATGACAGTCTAACTCATCAAGGTTTACATCAATCAATCCAACGGCTTGAGCTCCATCAACAATCATATACGAATTATACTTATTTGCTAAAGCTGAAAGTTCTTTGATGGGGAATAGTATACCAAAATTTCGATCGATATGAGAGCAAAAAATAACTTTTGTTTTATTTGAAATGACTTTTTTAAACTTTTTAACAATTGTATCAGCCGAATCTTTGGGGGAAATACTAACTTTGATAAGTTTTGCATTACGTTTTTTGCAGATATACTCCCATGAATTATCGGCTGACCTGTGTTCTAGAGAACTCATCACAACTTCTTCCCCGCTCTCTAGAGGAACTACATTTGTTGCAATTGTGATTGCTTCTGTAGTATTCCTGACATAGGAAACCATATAGTTATCTGTATGAAAGAATTTTTTACTAATATGTTTTTTATTCCTTTCAATAATGTCAACATATTTAAATTCCAAAGAAGGGTCTGCGGACAATGCTAGTTTATACTCATATTCTTGTTGAAGAGCGTCTTTCCTTGGTGTGCCTAGCCCGGCATAATCTAGATATATCATAATAAATCCTCTGTTACGGATGTAGAAACTGATTCTTGATTGGCTTGCTTCCTAGTTTTTTCCACAAATATTTAATAGCATCGCAGGATTCTTTTTTTACCCCATAGAAATTCCCTGTTTCATTAAGTGCTTCACCGAGACAAGCGCCTGCACAGTAGTTCCTAACTTCGCAGTTTCGACATTCGGGAATATTAGCTGCTTTTCGAGAACGTATATGTTCAATAGCTTTTTCATCATAAAAAATAGTGTCAAGGTTCTTATCATACACACCATAAATAAGCTCTTTCATTGATGTATCTTCTGCTGTTACGCACATATCACAACAAGATATGTAACCATCTGGTGTAACATGGGGCGTTGGCAGACAAGAACGACAGGCATATATAACTTCTTCATCAAAATTAGCAGAATACATTGAGCCGTAAAAGAACTCACCTTTATATTTATCTATAGCATATTGTCTAGCTTCAACAAATTCATCAACAAATGTCTTATAGTCAACATTGAATTCTTCGGCAGAACCTCCTATAGGAGCAAATACCTTATCACTAAATAATATTTTTACACCTAAGTTATAAAAATAATCAATCATTTCCTTCTGCTTGTAAACATTATATTTTGTTATGGTAGATCTTATACCAACTTGGCAATTATTGCTTTGTACCATAATTCGAAGATTATCTTCTAGTATAAGTGAAGTAGGTGTGCCATTCCTAGAGGTTCTTTGATAGTCGTGAATACTTGGCATACCATCACAAGAAATAAAAACTATATCCATGTGATCACGTATCCACTCTGCATCGCTCTTGGAAAAAAGACCATTGCTCTGCAGTTCGAAATAAGAAACATTGTTTGTTAAGTTTTCAGAATACCTGTATAGTTCCTTTATAATATCCATTTCAAGTGTAGGTTCACCATCAGCAAAAAAGCGAACGGCAGGTCTTGCTTGTTCACCAAAATAATCTTTAATTGCTCTTTTTGCAAAATTAATGTCAATTACTCTTTTCGGTTGATCATCACAAACGGTTTTATCACCTAAATAACAATACTTACATGACATGTTGCATTTGTTTGTAATAAGTATGGAAATCATTTGTTTTCTCCAATGTCCCATTTTTTAATCCTCCGTAGTTAACTCATCAACATTGATCAGTTCATAATATGGTAATCTTCTTTGGTTACAATAATCAACAATGGCTTTAGCACTTTTTCTGCCAAAAACACTGATAACTGCCGTTATTCTCACTCCAGTTTTTAAAGCCTGTTCTAAAAAGCTAAGCATCGTATTACCAGTTACAACATCATCTTCAATCAGAATGTACTCTTGAGTATTATTAAGTGGCAAAACAGTATATATGCTATTTGATGAAGACTGATATGTTTTTGGTATAGATCTAAGCATATTAACAAAAAAGTCAACATTAGTATTGTTATAATATGCAAAGTTGACAAAGGTTGCTAATAATGATCCTGTTTCTGGCACTCCAATAACAGGATAAAAAAAGCCAAGTATATTTTTTATTTCTTCGTATAGCTTTTTGCCCAAAAATAGAGCGTTTTCATAAGATAGCATGGATTTTCTTAAATCGGTTTCAATATTATAAGCGTTTCCGGATTTCCCGATAAATTCACCAATAGTTATGGTATTTGTATCTTTTAAGAATGTTAACAACTCATTATCCATCATATATCATCTCTTTCCAACGGACAAGTGCAACAGCGAAAAGATCCGCCAATTTTTGATAATTCTTTGTATTCTAATTCAATGACGTCTTTTCCAGCTGCTCTAATTCTATCATTTGTGATAACATTTCTTTTGTCAGCTACAACTGTTTTGGAATTGATAGAAAAAACATTAGTTGGAAGAGCCGATTGCTCTGACAGTTCTGCATGGATTATATCATAAATACCCGAAAGCTTTTTGTATGATGCGGCGGTTAATCCGTCTTTTTGAATGAGAGCGACATCCTTTGAGAGGAGATTAAAAACGCAATCAAGATGAAGATACTCTGGTGTGAGATGAAGTGAAATGATATCATATTTTGAAGAAAAATTGTCTTTTAACCATTTTAATCCTTCAAGATTAGTTCTTTGGCTTATTCCAACATATAGTTTTGAGCCATCAAGAATAATGTCTCCGCCTTCAATATATCCTACAGATGGTTTTAAGACCTTATCGCTTTTTTCAAATGAACTCATTATTCGTTCGAGACCTAGATGCTCGTTTTGCCTCTCTGCCTTTCTCATCGGGCTAACGATAAACGTATCCCCTATAACAAAGGCAACATCTCTTGTATTAAATTGATTTGTACTGTCTGAACGTTTTTCGGCCCATATTATTTCTATATGATAATTGGACAAAACGTCAACAAAAGCAGACTGCTCTTGTATGAGGTTTTCTATTAATGGAGGATCATATTTGTAAAAGTATTCTTGAGTCGAATTGATAGGCTCATGAAGATGAAATGTTTCAACTGATGCCATAAGCACTTTTTTCAATTGACCGAACTCGTTATTGACATGCAGCATTTTGTTATATCCTTTCTTATACTAGGTGATCGCATGTTCCGGTAGCAATCATTTCAAGTATATTGTCAATTGCCATTTTTTCCATTTTTGATATAGCGTCACTTGTATAGTAAGCCATATGTGGAGTTACTATGATTTTTTTATCATCCATACTTAAAAGCGAATGACTTTGTATAACAGATGCATCAATTGGTTCAGAATAGAATCCATCAAAAGCGCATCGCAAAACTTTACCTGATTCTAATGCTTTAATCAATGCGTGTTCCTGAATAATCTCTACTCTGGCAGCATCAACTAAAATAACACCATCTTTCATTAAAGAGAACTCTTTTTCGCCGAGCAGATTATTAGTTTCATTTGTAAGACTGGAATGAATGGTAATGATGTCAGAATTCTTTAATAGTTCTTCTAAACTTACCATTTTTGCGTTATAATCACTATCAATCTGTGGCTTTGAATGCCTTGAATAATATATAATATTCATTCCAAATCCAGAATAAAGAATTTTTGCAACTATTTTGCCAATGTTACCCATCCCAATTATTCCAACTGTTTTTCCGTAAAGATCAAAGGTTTTTGGACGATCCCAGTTTCCGTTTTTGACCATGTTAGCATTAGAAACAACATCCTTTGTTGCCGCAAGAATTAAAGCGACTGTAAATTCAGCAACAGAGTTTGCGTTTGCACCAGGTGTGTTTGAAACCATTATTCCACGTTTTGCCGTAGCATTAATGTCTATATATTTTTCGTATCCTGCTCCAAAAAATGAAATGGCTTTTAAACGAGATCCAGCTTTTTCAAGCATTGTCTCGGTAACAATTTCATCACCGCCTAAAATGTAACCATCACAATCAGTCAATAAATTGGCAACTTCGTCTTCACTTAAATCATAAGAAGCCGGAATAAACTCAAACCCTTTTTCAAAAAATTCTGCTCTCTGATTGTCACTCAATGTGTCTCCTGTAAAAAGAATACGCTTCATAATTAAATTCCTTTCATTATTTATTTCTAATCGTTTTGTGAACTTTTTTCCAAAACAACTCTAAACCCGACGTTATTGCTGGAAAGTTTAGCTGGATATGTTGTAAGCAAATGATCTCTTTCAACTTTACTATACCAGCAACCGCCATAGCAAGTTGCAAGAGTGTCACCATAGAATTCGCTTATATCACTTGACCACTCCCATACGTTTCCGATAATATCTACTAAATCATTTTCATTAGTATCAAACGTGGTTATCGGAGTAGTAGATTGAAACATAACGCCTGACGGCGAATTAAAGCTGTTGTATTTATCAATATCAAGGAAGGGCTTAATTTCGTCAATTGCTGGAAGTCGAACATTGTATTTACTATTTAGTTTCTTTTCTAACCATTTGCAAAAAGCATTAGCTTCATACCAAGTGATACCAACAACAGGGTGATTCGAAATATGAAATAGTGGATATCCGGTGTCATCAACTTCCAACGGCTTTTTTCGGTATTTTCCATTGTTCAGTATTATTGTATCTAGTCCGCTAACCCAAAAAATAGGGTTACTGTAATCTTTTTTAGAAAACAGGTCGAAATGATAGAAAGTTATAGGAAACCTTGATATCCATGTTTTTCCATTAATGTTTAACCAATAATTTGATTCTTTTATGTCTAAGTAGTCATATCCGGACGATAATGACAAATCATCAAATAATTTTGCCACTCCGTTTAATATAGAAGCTTTTTTCTTAAAGTCTTTAGTAGAATCCAGCTTTTTTGATGCGATTTCAAAAAAACGGTTCTTTTCACTTTCGGTGAAGCTTATTGAATCTCTTTCTTCGTTGATAATATCAACAGCAATTTCTATCGAGTCCTTTTCGAAAATCTCAAATGGATCGTCGTTTTCAATGTATGAAATGAAGCAATTAGTTAACTCGCTGTATGAACAGATACGCAGTTCATCTTCCATACTATTCGAAGCTGCATATTTTAAAAAATACTCAAAATAATTGTCTCTTTTAAATACTATTTCGTTGTTAGCTACGTTAATTAATTGACTATTCATTAATGAGTCTTTTATTCTGTTAAAGTCAGTATTATTTAATTGCTGAACGAAGTAAGAAATTTGAATTGGGGAATTCTTGCCGTTCTGAGAATCAATTAGTTTTGCAAGTGGAACCAAAAAAGTATCAACAACAAGCTTTAAAGAGTTTTCTCTATTATCTAATTGTTCTAATAAAGCTAAACAAATTTGAACATTAATTGTATTCAAACGATATGGGAAAATATAATCTCTATCATCTTTATATAAACTAATAAGCCAATTAAGATAATAAGGATTTCGAATTGCGCAGAAAACTTCATTTTCCCTGATTAGTTTTCGCCATATTTCTATCTCGTTTTCATTAGTTAAGCTCTTAGGTAATCTTCCTGTTTGTGTGGAATTGGCAAGATTAGTGCTGTAAAAACTATCTGAAGCCAGCCTGTCAATGACAGATTTACTGGTTAAAGATGTGTGCTTTTCTGCCTCGCCTCTGAAATCGCGAAATATTTCACGTACAACTTGAAAGAATCCATTTTCTGTAGAATAATCCACCGCACTTCCTGCAAAGGTTCGTCTGAAAAGATTGTCTAAAAAATCTGCTGTTCTAGATCCTAGACATTGATTTATGTATTGTATGACATCGGGAAATGAAAGCCTATTAACTTCAAAACAAATAAACCCATCAAGAAAAGGTTGCTTGGTTTGAGAGATTAAAGTGGAAAACGTACCACTATTAGGATTAATCAAGCTATCCACTGCAGGAGGTAAAGCGCCTTTTGATGTTTTCATTTCACCATCTAAAATAACAATATATTTTACAGACTGGTTTATGCAATAGGGAATATTCAGTTTTTTACATAATTCAAATAGAGCATTGTTATAAACGACACTTTTCCAAGACCACAATGATTCCAAATCAATAAACAATGGAACGAAAAATGATTCGCACCCATTTTCCAAATCATCTTTCAATGATGATACTAAAGAATAAAAGATTCTTTTTAGGATTGTAGTTTTACCAATTCCTCTTTCACCATATATAAGTACATTATTTTTATTTAATAATTCTTTTTCAATATCATGGAACGAATACTCATCCACCTTTATTTTAGTGTGTAGAGTAGAGACGGCTTGATTATATTCACAATTAATGCTATCTATTTTATTTTTAATAGCGTTTGTAAAATCTTCAAAAGAAACCCCTTGGATGAGCGTCTTGTTAATGTTTTCTGAGATGCTGATGATGGAATTGCGCAAAAGTGATTCGTTGTATGAAAACAACACATTTGTACCAACCATCTGTATTCCACAACCGGCAGGCATGTCGGTTAAATGATCCAAAGAATCACCCATTTGAAGAAAATAAATATTTCTGTTTGTAGGATTTCTTTCTTTCAATTCAAATGCAAGATTCAATTCTCTTTTACAATAATTTGATTCTTTAATCTTATCTGTCCAAATACAAATAAAATCTGCAGATGATACTATGGCCTTTTGAATCTCTTCATTAAAGTTTTCTGCTGATGGAGGTATTCCATTTTTGTCCACCCAAAAATCTATATCGTATTCCTTAAGCAGGCTAACAACCCTGTTACAGATATCTTCATCTTTATGTGTATATGAAATAAAGACCATCCAATCTCACCTCAATTCGTTATTAAACAGTAAAATCGAAATCCTTTTTTGAACCACTATCCTCTTTTGATACTTTTTCAAATAGCTTAAGTATTAAAGCAAATAATCTAACTGGAGCAGCTTCAATACCTTGAAGTTTAATTGGCAAAGCAAAAATAATATCGCCGTTTTCCAGAGAATCAAGTGCATCTTGATTCGCTCCCATAATCATGGGTATATTGTTGTTCAAGTATTGAACTGTGTCTTCAACGCCATCAACATTTACACAGTCCCCAAAAACAACTAGCCTAGGATTAGAACGAATAATTTGATTCCTATAGCTTTCGGGAATCCTATAATCTGGTTTTCCTCGTATAACTATGATACTGTTTCTTTCAAGTTTCGAAAGTGCTTTTTGTAAAGACGAATCATCAAGCTTTTCATTCACCTCGATAATGATAACCGGACCTATGAATTCGTTTGGAATTTCATCTATGGAAGCACCACCGTTTTTTGCATGCATAGGTGCATCGATGTGAGTCCCGGTATGAGCACCCATAACAATTTTTGTAATATGATATGGCTTGATATCTAGGGTAACCCAATCTCTTTTTTCAAAAACCACATCTGGATCTGAGTAACCTTTTTCTCCGGGGACTTCTGAGTGCTCTTCAATTGAATCGCTTAAATCAATCACCTCAAATCCAATAAGCTCATACTTGTCTGTATTAAACCACCGATCTTCTTTTAAAAAAATATCGTTTCCCTTTTTCATATCCATCCCCCAAGGTTAGATCCTTTGCCTTAGCCATTCTCTTAAACAGGCGTTAACACTTAGATTTCTTTTTTTAGACTCATTTATGAAAAACTCTACTTTACGAGAAATAGGGTTTATCGCATTAAATACATATTCTTGACAATAGTGTTCTCCTTCACAGAACAAGTCAATCATTCCGCTACAATTTGCTAACATATCAGGTATAAACAGTATTCCTTTTTTGTAAAGATATGTATCTAGCTCTTCATAGCTTAATTGATTGTTGGCACCGCCACATATGATTTTCGCAGTGATTTTTTCAATATTTGAATCATTTATCACCCCGCCAATCGCACAAGGAACGACAAAATCAACATCTTGCGTAACAAAATCATCTTCAGTTATATTAAATCCATACTTTTGTTGAAACGTTTGGAGTTTTTCCTTATTAATATCATTAACAACAATAGAGCAGTTATCCTTCAGCAAGAATTCCATCAACGGAAGCCCAACATTTCCAAGCCCTTGCATTGATACTGATTTGCAAGACAAACTATCTATTCCCAAAGCATTTTTGGCAGCTGTTTTTAAAGATAGATAAACGCCATATGCTGTTGCAGGTATTTCCTTCCCCAAATATTTTGAGCCCTTTGCGTATAGAGTATAATTACGCATATAGACTATATCATCTATAGATATACCGATATCATTTGTTGTATAATACAGTCCATTTAAGTCATTTAATGCTTCGGCAAACAATCTGAGCATTTTTTTATGTTCAACAGCAGAATAATAAACGAACGCTTTGCCTCCACCAAAAGGAACACCGGCAATTATGTTTTTTTCAGTCATGGTCCTTGCCATTTTACAAACTTCAAGAAGTGCTTTTTCTCTGGGCGTATTGTTTATAAATCTGCAAGCACCAACAGCGGGGCCGTTTTTTAGGCTATCAATAGCAATGAAGAACTTTAATTCGCTTGAATCATGTTCATAAATATCTATGGTGTCTAATTCATTGTTGCTGTAAGTTTGGTATAAGTACTTAAAATTTTTCATTAATACATCACCTCAAAGCAACTGTTATGCTTCTTATCATTTCTAAGTAACAATAGCGTGTAAAGAGTAATATCACAACAGTAAAAAAAGGTTTGATACAATATATTAAACCTATATTTTTTTAATTCTATCATTTTACAATTACTGTGTCAATAAAAACATTAGTGGTCTCGGCAAGAAGTGCGAACTATATCTCGGAAAAACGAGCTGAAATAAGACGCATATAGCCGATGTTTGGGCTATCTTGAAGAGAGATTTAACGCTGGAGTATCGTTTCCCGAAAGAAAGAACTTTGCAATTTTGCTGGACGGTGTGAACGGTAAGTGTGGCTCTGTAGTGGGCGAGCCATTAACTTGTATAAAAATGGTATCGTGTAAAAGAGAAAACTGAAACCCGAAAACCACTTAGAGGAATTAACTGGTTTAAAGCACAAAAATCTCAGGCAAAGATACTCGTGTCTGCCGATTTTAGCGGCTGGATGAATTTCAACCCCCGTCTTGCGCGAGGCTCTTTGGGAAATCCAGCGCGCGAGGAAAAACAGGCGGTGGCGGTAAAACCAGTTCGCCATTCTGTGCATTCTTATTGCCTTGAAGCCCGGATAGAGGAAGAGCACCTCAAATACGCTCCTGGCAGCCGGGTCCCTGCTTCGCACGCAGGCTATATCTTCTTTTAATCTTTCAAACATAATTAACCCCTTTTCAGGTATCGGAATAACAATCGTAAATATAAAAAACGCCTCTGCGCATTGCAGAGGCGATAATCGCGGTCCCACTCCGATTTATAACTCAAAGGCTTTAACGCAGCCATACGCGCGGAAATACTTGTTCCCTTTCCTTCCGCGGGCCGCCGGGCGCACTTCACAATCCTTGGCATAAAGGGCATTTCAGCATACAGTCCTCTCTCTGCTATGCCGCCGGAAGCTACTCTTCCCGACCGTTGCTTTGTTTATTGATTTATTGCATTATAGTTTAATTTTATTAAAAAGTCAATAATCAGTTTTGAATATCCTTTGCAATGAGGTCGTAATCATTGACCCCGATGACCTCGACGGTCGCAAAATCGCCGGGATTGTAGTTCTTTTCGCTCGTGAATCTGATAATGCCGTCAATCTCGGGGGCGTCCATATAGGTTCTGCCCGAGTAGCTGTCTGAATATGAATCGTAATCCTCAACGAGCACCCGATAAACATTTCCGACACGCTCCTCGTTTTTGAGGGTGACTATTTCGAGCTGATCCTGCATTATTATTTCACCTCTGCGGACTTTGACGCTCTCGTCAACCTGATCCTCCATATCAAAGGCGGGAGTGCCCTCCTGCGGGGAGAATGAGAAACAGCCGAGGCGGTCGAATTCCATTTCATTCACGAATTCGGCGAGATGCTCAAATTCCTCCTCACCCTCGCCGGGGAAGCCGACCATCATGGTAGTGCGGATGACCGCATCGGGCATAGCGGCGCGGATTCTGCCGATTACATCGCGCAGCAGGGCGGAGTCGCCGTGCCTGTTCATCGCCTTGAGAATCTTGTCATCCGCATGCTGAAGCGGAAGATCAATATAGTGGAGAATCTTTTTCTCACGCGCCATGACTTCAAGCAGCTCATCGGTAATTTTATCGGGGTAGCAGTAGAGCAGACGTATCCACTCTATGCCGTCGATTTTACAGATTTCCTCAAGCAGCTCGGGCAGGCGGAGTTTTCCGTATAAATCCATACCGTAGGCTGTTGTGTCCTGAGCTATGAGAATGAGTTCCTTTACTCCCGAGGCGGCAAGTTGCCTTGATTCTTCAATTAAATCGTCGAAGTCCGCGCTCCGGTAATTGCCTCTGATTGCGGGAATCGCGCAGTAGGCGCAGCGGTTTGAGCATCCGTCCGCAATTTTGAGATACGCCCAGTATTCGGGAGTTGTCAGCAGGCGCTCACCGATGAGAGGAAGATCATATTTTGAAGCGAGATCGCAGACTCTCTCGCCTTTGAGAACTCTCTCTATTATCTCATCAATGCGCCCGATTGCTCCGATACCTGCCACGGCGTCAACCTCGGGCATCTCGGTAAATATCTCCTCTTTATAGACCTCGCTCAGGCAGCCTGTGACTATGATTTTGCCGACAAGTTTCTCTTCTTTGAGCTGGGCCATTTCAAGAATATTGTCAATTGCCTCCTGCTTCGCCGCGTCAATAAATCCGCAGGTGTTGATAATGACCGCGTCAACGCCGTCATAGCAGTCTGCAATTTCATAATGATTTCTGTCGAGCGTCGCGAGCATACGCTCCGCATCAACCTGATTTTTGGGGCAGCCTAGTGAGATTATTCCTACTTTAGTCATCGAATTGCGCCTCCGTGTCGTTCAGTTCTTCGCTCAATGCCGATTTGATTTCGCTCCAGGGATAGCCGAGCCGTCTGAGAGCGGCAATAATTTTCTGCATTCCCTTTTCGTCGCCGAGATATCTTGTGTATTTCTTCTGAATCAGCGCCCGTATTTCGGCAACGGGGTCAACTTCAAGCTTTTCAAGTGTCTCCTCGATTATTTCCGCTGAAATACCTTTTCTGAAAAGCTCGGATTTTATCCCTGCCCGGCTCATGTGCTTTGTTCTGATAAGGCGGTCTGCGGTGTTTTCGGCATAGCGCTTATCGTTAATATAGCCGTATTCCTCCATCGTGTCAAGGGCATTGTTGACATATTCCGCCTTATGCCCTTTTCGCAGGAGCTTCTGATACAGATCGCGGCGGCTGTTATCGCCGTAGGATAAAACCCTCAGGCCCGAGATAAATGCATATCTCGAGCCGATTTCAGTCATGAATTTTTCACACTCTTCCTCGCTGGTGATTTCGCTCATGCGGCAATACGGGGTAAGAAACCAGTATTCCGCATCCACCGTGAATTTATACTCGCCGTCGATTGAGATGTGAATTTTATTCTGCTTTCCGTGGGTGAAGGAAATTTTCATTATTCGTCTTCGTCAACGACTATGTCGAGCTTCGCTCTCGCGCCGGCCTTGCTGGTCGGAACCTGCGGGGCGGGGACTTCCGCTTCCTTCTTATCGGTGGGATTGTTTCTCTCCTCGATTTCAGCCTTGATGGCATCGTTGATTTTTGCTTCGATTTCGGCGGCAAGTTCCTTGTTGGATGAGAGAAGATCCTTGACTGCCTCTCTGCCCTGACCTATCTTGGCGTCGCCGTAGGAGAACCAGGAGCCGCTCTTCTTGACGATATTGTATTTTACGCCGAGATCGACGATCTCACCGACTTTGGAGATTCCCTTGCCATAGAGGATATCAAATTCAGCTTCTCTGAACGGAGGAGCAACCTTGTTCTTGACTATCTTCGCGCGGGTTCTGTTGCCGACGATTTCGCCGCCGGTCTGCTTGATCGCTTCGATTTTACGAACGTCGATACGCATGCTGGCGTAGAACTTGAGCGCTCTGCCGCCGGTCGTAACCTCGGGGCTGCCGTAGATAACGCCGACCTTCTCGCGAAGCTGGTTGATGAAGATAATAAGGGTATTTGATTTTGCGATTGCGCCCGCAAGTTTTCTCATTGCCTGGGACATAAGACGTGCGTGCTGGCCGACATGGGAATCGCCCATTTCGCCCTCAATTTCAGAGCGGGGGACAAGAGCGGCGACCGAGTCGACTACCATAACATCGATAGCGCCCGAGCGGGCGAGAGTTTCTGCGATTTCAAGCGCCTGCTCGCCGTCATCCGGTTGAGAGACAAGAAGGGAATCAATATCCACGCCGAGATTTTTTGCGTAAACGGGATCGAGTGCGTGCTCGGCGTCAATGAACGCCGCTTCGCCGCCTGCTCTCTGCGCCTCTGCTATGACCGTGAGGGCGAGAGTGGTTTTACCGGATGACTCGGGGCCGTAGATTTCGATGATTCTGCCTCTGGGCATTCCGCCGATGCCGGTTGCGACATCGAGGGAAATCGAGCCGGTCGAGATGGCCTCAACATTGAGACCGCTTGACTGGCCCAGACGCATAATCGAGCCTTTGCCGTATGCTTTTTCGATCTTTTCAAGAGCCGTTTCCAATGCTTTTTGCTTATCTGCCATATTTGTGACCTCCAAATATTATTTCTGCTATTAAAATACCACTATTGTTTCTGCTTG
>CAMUZD010000009.1 GCA_947165115.1 uncultured Clostridia bacterium | reverse complement strand
TATCAAGATATTTGTATTTTACAGTCAATAGATAGATTATCAAATAATAAGATTGATAAATCTCATCCGGGTTTTCATATTGTCTCACATTTATGCGAATTAGCAAAAAGAGATATAGCGTTAACTTTGTATAAAATTTGGTTTGATAATGAAAGCAAAGAAACAATTAAAAAATTTAATGTTTTTTCACGCGAACTTGGTTCTCAGAAAAGAATAAAACTCAAATTGTCAGGAAAAGAAAAAGAAATCGAAAAAGAGCTTGAAACACTGAGAAATAAGTACTTAGCTCATATAGATTCAATCAACGAAAAAGTATCTGTCGATGTTGACGTAATGACGCAGGTATTAAAAGAGATTACACAGAAGTTAAGTGATATTGGAGATAATACTATAGACGAAAGAATAACACCAATTTCAATGTCATCTATAAACCTCGAATTATCCACACAGTTAGGTATGCTAAGCATAACAAAAGATTTTATAAATAAGGAAGAGTAATATGCCTGAAATGGAATTCTTCATCCAACGTCCCGAAATAAACCCGACAATCTATGTTTACGAACTTGTAGGAGTTGCCTCTCATAAAGGCTTTGTCAAGGTAGGTTATACCGAAAGAGATGTTGAAACAAGGATAAAAGAACAGCTTCATACAAGCGGAGTTGACTATAAAATTCTCTACACCGAAACCGCTATGTGTGAAGACGGCAGCGTTTTTACCGACAAGGATATTCACAGGATACTCGAACGCCGCGGCTTTATGCAATTAAAAGCCGGAGAGGATAAAAACGAGTGGTATAACTGCACCGTGCGTGATGTTCAGGCGGCGATAACGGAAATCAAAACCGGCGTTGAGATGACCCGTGAACGCACGCAGAGTTTCAAAATGCGTCCCGAGCAGTATAATGCTGTTGAGCGCACAATCGCCTACTTTAAATCGGCAAAAACAGATGAACCCGATAAAGCTCCTAAATTCCTCTGGAACGCGAAAATGCGCTTCGGCAAAACCTTCGCGTCTTATGAGCTGGCAAGGAAAATGAATTTCAGCCGGGTGCTTGTTCTTACCTTCAAACCCGCCGTTGAAAGCGCCTGGCGCGATGACCTTCTAAATCATATTGATTTTGACGGCTGGCAGTTTATCAGCAACAAAGACGCTCATAATAACAGGCTTAATATAGACGAGCAGTATGAAAACGCCGATAAAGATAAACCGATTGTAGTTTTCGGCTCATTTCAGGATTTGCTCGGCAAAAATGAGTTTATTCATGCCGTCAACTGGGATATAGTCATATTTGACGAATACCATTTCGGCGCTTGGCGCGAAAACGCAAAAAAGCTTTTTGACAATCCCGATGAAGAAGCCGAAGCGGATTTCGACGCCGAAAAATATAAACTCGACGAAGCTGATAACGCATATAATGAGACCTTCCTGCCGATAACGACGAGCTACTACCTGTTTCTCTCCGGCACGCCGTTCCGCGCAATCAACAGCGGCGAATTTATCGAGGATCAGATTTTCAACTGGACTTATTCCGACGAGCAGAGGGCGAAGGCAAGCTGGAAGGGCAGCGATAACCCGTATCTCGCACTGCCCCGTATGGTTATGCTCACTTACAGAATACCCGACAGCATAAGGCAGATCGCAATGCAGGGCGAATTCGACGAGTTTGATCTCAACATATTCTTCAGCGCAAAGCCCGAGGAAAAAGGCAAGCCCGAAACCTCGCGCTTCGTCTATGAAAACGAGGTTCAGAAATGGCTCGAGCTCATAAGGGGCTCATATCTGCCTTCAAATGTTGACGACCTCAAGCTCGGACAGGATAAAAGACCGCCCATGCCGTTCAGTGACACAAGACTGCTAAATGTGCTTTCGCATACGCTGTGGTTTTTGCCGAATGTTGCGTCATGCTTTGCTATGTATAACCTGATGCAGCAGAAGCAGAACAATTTCTTCAGAGACAATTACACGATCAATATCTGCGCCGGCACAAAAGCCGGAATAGGTCTTGACGCGCTCACGCCCGTTAAGCAGAGTATGGGTGATCCCCTCAAAACAAAGACAATCACGCTTTCCTGCGGCAAGCTGACAACAGGCGTAACCGTGAAACCGTGGACAGGCGTGTTTATGCTCCGCAATCTCAAGAGCCCCGAGACATATTTCCAGACTGCTTTCCGTGTTCAGAGTCCGTGGGAAGTAACAGGCGACAAAGGTGAATCCGTCATAATGAAAGAGGAGTGCTATGTTTTCGATTTTGCCCTTGACAGAGCGCTCAGACAGATTTCCGACTATTCCTGCCGCCTTGACGCAAATGAAGCGAACCCCGAAAAGAAGGTTGCCGAATTCATAAGCTTTCTGCCTGTTCTCGCCTACGACGGGAGCACGATGAAACAGATTTCAGCTCAGGATGTTCTTGATATTGCTATGGCAGGAACATCGGCGACGCTCCTTGCCCGCCGTTGGGAGAGCGCATTGCTTGTCAATGTCGATAACGACACACTAAAGCGCCTTCTCGACAATAAGGAAGCGCTTGAAGCCCTTATGAGAATTGAGGGTTTCCGTTCGCTAAACAGCGACATTGAGACGATTATAAACAAATCCGAAAAGGTTAAGCAGGCAAAAGCCGAAGAGAAAGAAAAGGATAAAAAAGAGAAGAAAGAGCTCAGCGAAGAAGAAAAAGAATACAAGACCATGCGCAAGCAGATACAGGAAAAGCTTATCAAGTTTGCAACCCGCGTGCCCGTGTTTATGTATTTGACCGACTACCGCGAGCGCTCGCTCAAGGATGTAATCACCCAGCTTGAACCCGGACTTTTCAAGAAGGTCACGGGTCTCGATGTCAAGGATTTTGAACTGCTGTGCTCAATCGGCGTGTTCAACGCGAACCTTATGAACGACGCGATTTTCAAATTCAAGCGCTACGAGGACAGCTCTCTCTCCTACACCGGCATTGACAAGCACGAAGGCGAAGATGTCGGCGGTTGGGATACTGTTATCAAGAAAGAGGAATATGAGCAGCTGTTCTACAACCAGCAGGCGACAATGACGGCGACGGCAAGCGAGCCGATTTTTGAAGAGACCGAAGAGGAAGAAATCCCTGCGGCTCCCGTTAAGGTTGAAGCGCCGAAGCCAAAATCCGTTACCGAACAGTTCGGCGTAAAACCGGCAACTCCGAAACCCGAAGCGCCGAAGGAAGAACAGCCGAAACCGAAATTTGAAATGCCCGAAATCAGCGAGGGCATGACAGTTGTTCACACAAAATTCGGTGATGGTGTAATAACTAAGCTGGATAAGTCACAGAAGAAAATTGATGTTAAATTCGCATCGGGCGAAAAAACTTTCGTAGTTATGCCCGGCAATGAATATAATGCATTTGAAAGAGGATTCCTGAAAGTAAAATAAGGACAATCAAAGCCCTGCGGATGGCCGTGGGGCTTTACTGTTGATTAGATTATCAAAGCATTTTCAATTGTTCTTCGTTTTCCGCTACAGAATAATCATCAGGATCATAATCAATTTCATCTACTAAATCACTGAAAATATCACGCTCACGGGAATAAAGCTTATTGAGCGAAAGGCGAAATGCACTATTCTTTTTTCGCCCGTTATATTCTAAAATCATTGCTTCCGCAAAACCCAACGAGCCAGGCCGACGTTCTTTTGCCGTGCGAGTAAGAGTTTTTACAGATACAGCGCCGACTCTTTCTTTAAATTCTTCTTCATTTATGCTTTCGCCGTAAACATCAATTATTTTTGCAACAGCCTTCATTATATTTGCAGAAAAAGAATTAACATCGCCTTCCCAGGCTCCAATTATTAGACGCAATGTTTTATTCAGCACATGAAAGCCGTATTTTTCATAGATAAATTCAAGAGTTGATACGGCGCAAATATTTCCGGGAACTTTATTATGGCTGATACACATACCATAAGATTCTACAAGATCTCTAATAATAATTTGCTCATCGTTTCCAGCTTCCAAGTTTGCCATGAAAACTTCATATGGTTGCAGGGGCTTTACATATTTCATCTGATTTGCAAAAATATCCGCTTCGTGCTTATAGGTCAAATCATCATAAATCATACACCAAACAGGCGTTTCTCTTGAGCCGGAAACCAAAGCGACAATTTCAATAGTATGTTGCCCGTTGAAAACATAGTTTATTCCATCTCTGCGGCTGACTTTTACAGGGTTAATCTGACAGAGATCAAAATTTGCTGCGGCTTTTTCAATATGTTTTTGTGAAAGATTTCTCTGATAATCCTGATTGGACACAAGATTTTTTATTGGTATTTGCTCAAAATGGACGTTCGGAACAAAAGCGCTGGTGTCAATCATCGCTCAAGCCCTCCTTAAGAGTTCGTAAAAGATCCGATATTATTTGGTTTAATTGCCGCAACGATATTGTCAATTTGTTCTTCGCCGCAGGAGTAACAATGGAAAAATCGGTTTTATTTACCACTCGGTCAATAGAACTTGACCACGAGGGAATTGTCAAGGCAAGTGATGTAATCTCCGCATCCGGATCAAATGACGGCATATCTTTTACTGAAGCTGCCGACGCGGAAGTGCTTATAGGCTTTTTGTCAGAAAAGGAAGATATTTCTTTTCTTGACTTTTTGTATTGAACATATTTTTCCTTGTCTTTTTCCAATCGGACAACAATTTTATCAATTTGCTCGGGTGACATTTTCGAAAGATCAATAAGATTCTTTTGTGATATTTTATATCTTCCGGACAAAATAAACGGAACAATATCAGGCGCTTTTTTACCAATTTCTTCTACAGTTCTGGCATATACTGAATACTTATAAATGGTATTCCATGAAACATGGTTTTCTTCGGCGATTCTCATTGCCGTAACATAACCGGTTGGGCTTCTTTGAATCTCCGAATCCTTGATCTTTATATCATTTTCAGACTTAATAATTGTTGTGTCATCTATGGCAGTTCTGTTGTCTATTATTTTTTCGGCTTCATACTGAAGACCGATAAGATATTTTCTGAATTCCTCTGTCAAATTATGCTTTTTAAGTTGATTTGAGCAAATATACGCAACAGCGGCAGCATGGCTTTCAAAAGCCCTGTGGGCTATATAAAAAGGAATCCTATATTTTTTGCATATTCTATATCGCTTATGACCATCAACAACTACGTTGTTCCAAACCTCAATTGGTTCAATACAGCCTTCTTCAAGTATGCTTTTCTCAAGCTCAGTGTATTCCTGTCTGCTTAAAGGACACGAGAGCCTATTAAATTCAGGATCCAGAATCAAATTGTGTATTTCTAAATCATCTAACATTTCACACAGCCTCGTTTTCGTCCTGTATTTCAATATTATCAAGAGAAAAAATGCCCATACGTTCTTTTTCAACTATGTTGCCGAAAATTTTGTAATAATACCCTGTATCATCATTATCCTTGCGTATTATGTTAAGCAAAGATTCAACAAAAATACTGCTGTATATTTCTACTGAATTATCCGATTCCATTGTGCTTTTATTGATTTTATGACCATGGTCACCAGATAATTCATATTCCAAAGCCCGCACAGCAACCAGCTTCTTTTCAGGATTCACAAGTAATTGAACAGAATGAGGATCGCCAAGTTTGTGAAGAAACGATTTATATAATCGAATTCTGTGTTTTTTGATATCAACCGTTATGATTGCTTGTTCTGTCATTATGTATCAGCCCCCAATAATAGAGTCTCGGTATTTGATATCGGTCTGCTGGGTAAAGAGTCTGCATCGGGTATAGGTGTAGCCTTTTTCTCTGAAGGAGAATTGTCTTTTATAGCATAAATAGCATAGCCATCAAAGATGTTAATCTGCATCGATTGCTGATGTTCATTGAACGGAAGTCCAAATTGTTCTTTCCAACTTTCCGGAAAAATCGGCGTTCTTGATGTTTTAGGCTTTTCTCCCTCTTTAAAAGTGCGCTGATAAACTTCTGTTGCGGTCAAATCAAACGCCAAAAGGTATTCTCCGTTTGCATGAATCACTCTTCCCAGCATTTTATATCGATAATCAGGATTCCAATTCATAAGAGAAACGATTTTAGCAAAAAAGATTTTCCCGGTTATAGTCCTCGGCTTCCGCTTTCCACCTGAGCATAAACACCAAGCGAAAGAATCCCGAGCGCCCTCTTCGCATGGTCTTAAAGCAAGGACTTTTTCATCTTTATTAACCATAACTTGAACGTATTCCGTATCCGGAAATTTGGAGATGCACGCGGTGTTTACTGAGAATTTGCAACTGTTAAACGATATTGATGGTTCCCTTATGTGTGCAAAAAACTCCCGTCTTACAACTTGAAAGCCGTCAAAGTCGAAATTATCTCCAAGCTCAATAACATCATCATCTGCGGATATATTGAGTTCAGTTGTATTTGCTTTAGAAACAGCATCTTTTTCTTGAGTTTTGTCATGTTTGCTCATTATTGTCCTCCTCAATTGTAATGCGCGAAAGCGCTTGTTGAATATACTCTTTAATTACATCAGAATCAGTTACATTCAGTTTGTTCCCCGTTTCAAACAATTGCCCCTGCATGCGCAGTTTCCAATCGGATTTGCTTTGACTTTCTAAAACCGATAACGGCTGTTCATGTTCATAAAACTGCATTCCGAAGGAATTAGCCCACTCTTCAGGTATTGCTCTAACATATTTCCCCGATGTTGTTAATGGCTGCATTTCTGGCTTTCCGTTTACTATAGTGTTTGACAGAAGATATTCTTTGAAATATGCTTCAGAGTTTTCCGCATCAAAAATATAGGCCATTTCATTATTGTTCTCATATAAAGAACCGGTGATACGGTATTTATACGAGGCGTTCCACCCTAATAAAGAAAATACTGTGTCTCCGAAAGCTAAAGCTGACACTGCTTTCGGTTGATATTTCCCGTTTTTTAACGAAGAAATAACAACAGCACAACGATTATCTTTTTCTGCTGGTCTGATTGCAAATTTGCGTGTAATCGGATTAAAAAGCATTTCAACAGAATTTTTTTCTTTGAATCTTTTTACGCATTCAGCCGAAAATTTTAGACTGTTTCTTTCAAAAACTACAAATGGTTTACCTTTTGAATCAAACAATTCAGTCCTTGCAATTTCGAAACCGCGCAGGTCAAAATCTCCTGCCTCAACTTCAAATTGAGTTTCCCGGGGCTCCGTTTCCATTTCAGATTCATCATATACACTTTGTGCAGCTTTGACGTATTCAGCCTCTCTAAATCCAGTCCAACGTGGATTGATTACCGTAAAGCCCTTGAAAATGCCACTGTCAATTACGCGCAACTCAGGAAGAATATTCCTGTTCTTATATCGTCCATTATCAAGCATACGCTGAACGGCTATAAAATCATCAATTGAAACAATCGGGTCATGATGATTCAAATAAACAGATTGAGGCTTTTCACCGCGATTTTTTAGGGTCTTGTGCTCTTTATAGCTTTTGGTAAATGTTTTTCTGGTAATAACGGTTCCACAATGACGTTCATTTCTTAATACCTGTGTTACAGTGCTTGAAGTCCATTTGATATTCCCTAGGTATGATTTTCTACCCAATGCAATCAATGCCTTTGCAATTTGCGGAGTGGAATAGCCATATAAATACATATAAAACATAAGTTTTACTGTCGGCGTTTCATCTGGATTTAGCGTCAACTTACCTTTTTCATCGTGAGTAAATCCCAATAATTTTGGGGTTAGAGGAATACCATGATCAAGGCGCATTCGTAATGAGGTTTCCATGCTTCGGCTTCGCGTGTGCGATTCTTCTTGAGCCATTGTCGCGACAAATGTGAGTGCTAATTGAGAATCATCATTAAGAGAAAAAATAGCCTCTGATTCAAAAAACACTCCTACGGGAGGATTTAGCTCTGCTAAATTTCCGACCATTCCAACAAAGTCTTCTACATTTCTTGCAAAACGAGATACACTTTTCGTAATTACCAGGGTTATCTTTCCAGATTTGCAATCAGATATCATCCGTATAAAATTATCCCTATGTTTTATGGATGTGCCGCTGATACCTTCATCGGCGTAAATATCTATCAGAGTCCAATTAGGGTGCTGTTTCACGAAATCCTCATAATATTTTTTCTGCAATTCAAAAGATGTGGTTTGTCTTATATCTTCTGTTGAAACTCTTACATATATTCCGACACGATATTGGGCCTCGTCATCATAGTAATCCGGAACCTTTATTTTCTCAGGTATATATCTATAATTAGCAGGGTCCACAGATACGCGCATTCTCTTTCTAACGCGTTCCTTTTGCTCTCTTTTTTGTTCTTTCTTTTCGCTGTCAATCATCAGTTTTGTCCCCACTTTCGAGGTAAGCATATTTTTCACTATTTGAGATTCCCCTGGTTTCATTTTCCGGGAAAAAGTATGTATCTCTTAGATCGTTCTGATAGTAAGATGCGAGCGTAAAAATATCTTCTGAAACGATATAGATACCTATTGGATGTTCCTGCGCTGCAAGAAGTCGAGAAACAATTGTGATTTCCTTTGGGTCTTTGGTAATGTTTGACAGCTTTTGAGTAATAATTAAATCAATTTTATTTTCAAAACAATCCCTGATAAGCCTACACCACTCTTCTGAACTTTTCATTTTTGGGGGCGTTGACCCTTTATCAATATAAAAATCAACAAGTGTCCATTTCGGACAAAGCGCAATTGTATCTTCAAACTGTTTTTTATGATATGAAAGATAATCATCATATTTTGTTTGATTAAAATACCTTATATAAACGCCAATGCGATAGCTAACAGCAGGGTTTGGACGTTCATGGCGAATACTTTTTAACCATAAGCGATGTTCGTTTATTTTTCTGGCTCTTTCCGAATCATCTTCCCAAATAAGACTGTTAGCTGGTATTTCAGATAATTCGCCTAACCTGTTGTAGATTTCCAAGTCATTCATTCGCAATTTCCTCCGATTTTGGTTTTGTAATCAAAAAAATTATAACCACTCTCAAACTTCAAGAAAATAAACCGAAGGTTAAAATATTAACCCACAGTTTATAAATTGCGAAAAACAACGTGCCTCCCGTATATCAGTTCTGAAAAGAACATATATTAATAAGGAGGTTTTTATGGCGTTTAATTATGTTTCAATTGGAAAGAGGATTTTTTATGCGAGGACAAAAAGAGGGCTAACTCAAGCAAAGTTAGCCGAAGCAACCGGTTTGTCAACAGTTTTTATTAGCAACCTAGAAACTGGTGATAAATGTGCCAGCCTTGAATCGTTTGTCTCTATCGCAAACGCATTAAACTATTCTGCAGATGAGCTATTGATTGATAACCTAACTAATACGGTTAAAGCATCAAATCATGCTTTTGCTGGTTTGTTATCTGACTGCAGCGAGTTTGAAAAGCGGCTATTATATGACATACTTTGTTCAGCAAAACAATCAGTTCGAGAAAACAGGTGTTTTTTATCTAAATAAACTTAAAAACTGTTGACTTGTTTCTTTGTCAACAGTTTTGCTTTTTCTTATTTTACATTTTTGCCGTTTTATTTTACATTTTTTGTTTTTTCAACATTTTTGATTATTAATACGCTATAATGCACGCGGAGGTGAAATTGATGATTTATTTAACAGGTGATATTCACGGAGTTTCCCAAAAGATAGTCAGATTTTGCGCCGGGGTTAAGCCAACAAAAGAAGATATTATCATTATATTGGGTGATGTCGGCGCCAATTTTTCCGGTGATAAACGTGACGATGAAATGAAAAGAGAACTGTCCAAATTAAAACCGACAATATTCTGTATTCATGGGAATCATGAAATGCGTCCTCAAAATGTCAAGGGATATGAATTGAAGGATTATTGTGGCGGCAAAGTTTGGATTCAAGAACAATACCCCAATTTATTGTTTGCGAAAGATGGGGAGATATTTGAGCTCGAGGGACTTAAATACCTAGTAATAGGTGGAGCTTACAGTGTAGATAAATATTATAGATTACGTGCCGGTTATGGCTGGTGGAATGATGAACAGCCCGATGCAGCTACAAAGTTATACGTTGAAAAACAAATACTTACAAATAGCATTGATGTCGTTTTATCGCATACGTGTCCTTATAAGTATATGCCAAGGGAAATGTTCTTGCCTGTAGTAGATCAAGAATCTGTAGATAACAGTACAGAACGTTGGCTTGATGCTATAGAAGAAAGATTAGATTATAAAGCATGGTTCTGCGGGCATTTTCATACCGATAAGAGAATAGATAAAATACACTTTCTTTTTCATACTTTTGAATCGGGAAGCGATATTTAAATACTTTGGAGGATAAAATGTCAACATATTATTACATATATACTGAAGTAAATATTAACGGAAAATGGATTTGTATTGATGGTATGGTTCCAGAAATCAAACGCAACAGTTCTAATAGCATATTCAATGAAAACAAAATCGAATACAAAATTGAAGAAACTTATTGGAACGGTTCCCGTTCTTATTTCGGTGAAGCTTATGATAAGCTTTATTTATGGGGCAGACAGATTGGTTTTAAAAACTTGTCACAAGAACTAAAAGATAGATGGAAAAGCAGATTGGAATCTGAATTGGAAAAGAAATATTGTGAGCCGGCCTTAGTTGTCAACTATAAATACATCGACAAAAATATTGATTATAGCAAATTCGATTTTCACTGTGTTATGCATAAAGATAGAATATTCAAATTTGAATCAGGCGATATAGAAGAAATGTGGCCGCAAGAAAATGACTTTTCAAAAGTTTCTGATATTGAAAAGCAGGAGTATCAATACTACGAGTGGGATGATCCGATGGGGTGGAATCGCGCATTGAAAGATGTCAAAAGATGTGTTGAGCATGAAATCAGCAGATTCAGAAGCAGAAATGACATTTGGGATGATACATTTGAATATCGGGTTGTAATAATAACATGTTGATAGAGGCTCAAATGAAAACAACAAAAGAAAAGAATAAAACTCTTTGCAAAAAATATCCGTTTTTAATTCCACGTAATGCTTTCAGCGGAAAAAGGATAACCGAAGGAAAAGGATTTTGGCCAGGATCACCTGAAGCTGAACCAGAATATGATTGGGAGTTTACCGAACTTGATAATATGCCAACAGGTTGGAGAATCGCATTTGGCGAACAATTATGTGACGAATTGAAAGCAGAGCTCGATAAAGCGGGATTAACAGATAAATATCATATTATTCAGATAAAGGAAAAGTATGGTTCTCTTCGTTGGTATGATGCTGGAAACACTGCAAAAGGGCATGAAATAATCAGAAAATATGAAACCCTGAGTGAAAAAATATGTATAAGGTGTGGAAAGCCTGCAACTCGAATAACAACCGGTTGGATTAGTCCTTATTGTGATGATTGTCTCCCAGAGTATAACGGAAAAAAGGTTTGTTCAATTCCAATTGAAGAATCGGAATAGTTGTAAAAGAATGGAATGGTAACTGGTTATGACCTATGTGATGTCGGATATTCATGGTTATATGAATCTGTTTAATAATAGTTTAAAGCAAATTGATTTTTCAGATAAAGATGAACTTTATATTCTTGGTGATGTTATTGACCGTGGACCTGACGGAATAAAACTCCTTCTAAAAATAATGAGAAGTAAAAATATGTTTATGGTTCTTGGGAATCACGAATTAATGATGTTAAACTATTATACAGGGGACAGGTTTTGGAGATTTCATTCTCTTTCCGTCTGGACTAGAAACGGTTGTGATCCTACAATTGAACAGTTTAATAAATATGCTGATAGCACTCAAAACAGAATCCTTAAATATCTTCGCAAATTACCCATTGAGAGAAGACTGGTGATAAATAAAAAAGAGTATATTCTTTGCCATTCTCAACCGAGTATATCATCATTCAAGAATAACCCATTAAAAATGCAAGATGCTGATTGTTTTTTTGGCAATGGTGATGAGTTTTCTGTATGGTATAGAAAAAATATTGATGATGACAATTTTAAAAACATTACAATTATTCATGGTCATACCCCTGTTTTCAACTCGTCAAAAACTATTCCCATCGAAAACAAAATATGTATTAGTTCAAAAAGAATAAATCTTGATTGTGGTTGCGCGGCAATAAGCTATCGCAACAATTTGTATCATGGAAGATTAGGTTGTCTGCGCCTAGAAGATATGAAAGAATACTATTCAGAAATATAACAAACATATAAAAAACAGCACCCGATGAATTCAAAACATCGGGTGCTGTTTTCATATCCGGCGATAAAATATATCGTATGTTTTTATCCGCCGCCGTGAAAATGTTGTCGGGGTCAGCGGCAATATTTTACGGAAAGAGGTTTAAGGGGAAGAATCCCCTTATCGGAATTGATTGAATATGGCGGTTGCAAATATTCCGGCAACAAGTCATATGAAAGCCGATTTCGACAAAGCGGGTCAAGGGTTGCAAATCCTTGCCCAGGGGAAGTGATGGGAACCGTCACTTCATACTGGGTATTATCTGCCGAAAAATAAGCCTGTGTCTGCAGGGTTATTCGAGGCGGAAAACAGGTCGAGCTTTTATTGTGAAACAATCCGAGACAGCAAAAGAAAAAACTATTATGAAAGAAGGTGAGACTATAGCTGAAAAAAGAGTCACGCGACACAACGGAAGATCCGGGAAAAACGGTGTTTACAATCCTAAACACAATGACAGAAGTTTCAATTTATCCAATGCCGAGCATATCGATTCAGAGAATGCAAATTACAATATTCTTTGGGACTGTTATCACGGGTTTACAAATCTTGAAATGAGAAATAATGTTGAGCTTGCCGTTCACTTCGAAGAAGTTGAGCGGCTTTTTTATTTGGAGCATTATGATGATTACTGTTCGGCTCAGCATGAACGGAATCACAAGAACGGTCACCCCGAAAGAAACAGAGAACCTGACAGCCTAAGGTTGGATAAAAGAACCTGTCCGGAGGAATCAATCATTCAGATCGGTAATATGGATAATCAGATTCCCGCAGAACTTTTCTTTAAGATTGCTCTTGAATACTTCAAAGAATTCAACGATCGGTTCGGAGAATATGTTCACATTATTGACTGGGCTTTACACGTTGATGAATCTACTCCGCATATTCACGAGCGGCATGTATTTGATTGCGAAAACCAATACGGAGAGATAATGCCTCAGCAGGAAAAAGCTCTGGAAAAGTTAAACATTGATTTGCCGTTTCCAAACAAAGCGCCGGGAAAGCATAACAACCGAAAAATGAAATTCGATTCAATTTGCCGATGCCTTCTGATTGATGTTGCAAAGAATTTCGGAGTTGAGATTGCCGAGGAACCGATATACGGCGGCAGAGAATATCTCGAAAAGCAGGATTACATCCGGCAGAAACTTAACGCGGATATTGCCGAGCAAAATATAAAACTTAAGAAAAAAGAATCCGAGCTTGAAGAGATAACTCTTAAGATTTCCGACGCTGAGAAATTCGCAGATGATGTTGCCGAGGTTGCTTATGAAAAAGCGGTAGAGGTTGTAACCGAAAAAGTCCGGGAAGAAACAAGAAGCGAAGATATCAAAGCAATTGAAGATTACAACGCTTTTGTGAAAAAGAGTACCAAAGTAACGGAACAAAACAAAAAGATTGCCGATAATCTTCTGAGTATTGTTGTAAATAAGCTGAAGGGCCTTTCCGTAAAGATTGCCGAAAGAATCAGCAAAGCGTTATCTGATCCCGAGCAAAAATCCGAACTTAAAAAGCCGATTAAGACTTCTGTTCTTGCACGGCTTGAAGAAAACAAAAAGAAAGCTGCCGAGCTGAATGCTCAGCGGCAGCAAAAACAAAATCATATCCACCACGGAATGGAGAGATGACTATGACCAAAACCAAAATCTTTAAAGAAGGAGAAAACTGCCTATGAAGGTCTGAAATAAAACATACGCAGCCAAATATTACGAATGGAGGATTTCTATGAAAATATCCAAACAAATGAAACTGTAAATAACAGTAAAATCAGAAATATGTTCGGCGGGAATATCTCTCGCTCTGAACAAAAAATCGGAAACACCACATATGTCGTTACCTGCATGTATTCGGGAAACGAGCAGTTATCCGACAAGGTCCGCCGATTGATTTTTAATGATTGCGGGGTAAATTGCTGATGACAAATGAAGAAAAATGTGGTATAATTTCATCAGCATCTCAGGCTCTGTCGGCTGAACCGAACAAAAAGGAGGAACTTATGTCGGATCAGCAAAAGATTACCATTCTATATTGCCGCCTCAGTGATGAGGATGAGCTGGAAGGCGAATCAAATTCAATACAGAACCAAAGAAGCATCTTAACTGAATATGCAAGAAAAAATGGTTTCAGAAATACCCGCGTTTTCATCGATGACGGTTATACCGGGCTCAACTTTGACCGTCCGCAATTCAAAGAGGCAATGAAGCTTATCGAGAGCGGAGAAGCAGATACAATTATTGTAAAAGATTTATCCCGATTCGGCAGAGATTATCTAAAGGTCGGCGAATATCTTGAAATCTATTTTCCCGAAAATGATATTCGTTTTATTGCCATCAATGATAATGTTGACAGCGCAAGAGGTTATGATGACTTCACTCCCCACCGTTGCCTTTTCAATGATTTTTATGCCAAAGATACAAGCAGAAAAGTTAGGGCTGTAATGAAGCAAAAGGGAATGAATAATCAGCACATCGGAAGACCTGTTTACGGGTATGCAGCAGATCCCGATAACAAGGGTCAATGGATAATTGATGAAGAAACCGCGCCCGTGGTAAAACGGATGTATGATATGGCCGTGGAAGGTAACGGCCCTTCGGCTATAGCAAGAATTCTTGAAAAAGACAGAATTCTCACACCAAGGTCATATTACAAATCCAAGAAAGGGAAACCGCTGCCTGTGAATCCGTATAACTGGGATACATCAACAGTGGTTCATATTCTTGAACAGCCCGAATACACAGGGTGCGCATGCAACTTCAAAACATTTTCCAAGTCATACAAGTTGAGAAAACGGTATAGTAACAAGCCAGAAAATATGCATTTCATACAGGATATGCAGGAACCGATAATCTCTCAGGAACAGTGGAATCTTGTCCAGAAACTTAGGGAAAACAAGCGGAGATACACAAAGCTTGAAAACCGCGGACTGTTTTCCGGATTGCTTTATTGCGCCGATTGCGGAAAGAAGCTTACTTTTGAAGCGACAGCAAACTTTAAACCTGATCAATACAGATATGTATGCTCAGGTTACCGCGGCGGCAGAGGCGATTGCACCATCCATTACATCAGGGAATGCGTTATCAAGGAAATTGTAACCGCAAAACTCAGGGAAGCGTTATCCGTTGTCAAAAGCGACATTGATGGTTTTCGTGAAGAGTGGCTGAAACAGAATAATGCCCTGAAAAGCAAAGCGGATGCCGGCGATCGTAAAAAGCTTGCGGAATTGAATAAGCGATATGATAATCTTGATGCCGTTATTGCCAAAACCTATGAAGATTATGCTCTCGGAACGCTGACACAGGAACGGTATTTCAAACTGGTAGATAAATTTGAGGATGAACAGTCAACTCTTAAATCCGAGATTGATCTGCTTGAAGAAAAAATCTCAAAAACCGATGAAACCGAAGACAAGGTTGACAGTTTTATTGAACTCGTTGAGAAATACACCGATGTTCCCGAACTGACACCCACTATTGTCAATGAATTTATTGACAGAATTATCGTTCATGAAGCAGATAAATCCACAGGCAAACGCACCCAGGCAATTGAAATCGTATTCAACTTTATCGGTCAAATTGCTTTCACCCCCGAAAGCTCCGATTATCCGATTGCAAGTTAAGATGCACCCAATCAAAACCTATTAAATCATGCAAAACACAAGTGAAATAACAGAGTCGTGTGACTCGTTTTTAACAAATCACACGACTCTCTGACCAAAAAGTTCCTTACAAGGATTTAGGCATCGAGTATCACAAATGATGAGTTGCACTGCATCAGATTTGGCTTACAGTAAAATCGGGTTTTGCCTGCGCCCGAACCGCCGCACACAAGGGTGTTAAGATTGCGCCTGTGCTTTTTGGCGTTAAGCCCGATGCTAACATTCTGAGTCATCAGCTTATTTTCGCTTTTGGGCGTTTGGCAGTATTTCTTATTGACAGCTCGTGCGTCGCCCCATTTAGCAGAGCCGTGTTCCTCCCGGCGTCTGTAATTCCTGCGTGTTGAGAAATAAATGCCGATACCGAAGCCGTAGCACAAAAGCAAAACGAGGACAGTTTTTAGGCTGTCCTCGCAAAGCTCTATTTGGAACGGGTTATTAAATACTGTCATCAACTTCGGAAGTATCTCCGGCAAGCCGCCTTTAACGGACGGTGCAATCAACAACGCAAGCCAGACTACGGGAAGTATGCCGATTACGGAAAGAATGACAGCAGACTGCTTATCATCTTGCTTCATCTCGGCGTTTTTCCTTTTCTATCACCTTGAACTTCTTTTGCGGGGCGTGACCGACCTTTACGATCAGTTCATCAACGGCGTCGGTAGACTTGCCCTCGCTGCGAAGGTCGTTGCGCTTCTCATTGAGGGAGTCAATCACGATACCGTGTTCATATTCGTCCAAAGCGACAAAGTGCTGGCGTTCTCTCATTTCTCTTTACCTCCGTTATCTGCTGTCACGGTCTTTGGAGCGTTCCTGCTTTTGGCGGTACATCTCCTCGGATACACGGGAATGGATTTCATTCATCGCCGTGCGGGTTTTGGAAAGCTCTGCACGGATTTCCTTCGGCTCTTTGTTCTTCCATTCCTCCGGGATACGGTTGATAGCAAAGTTTTTGGTGTCCACGCCGTACTTTTTGCAGAGCATATAGCCGACGCACATTGCCTGAAATCCCATATCCTTGCGACTGTAAGAGTCGCTGTCGATAGAAAGCTGTGCGTGGCCGAGTTCCTGCGCTACGCACTGGCAGAGAGCAACGCTGTCGCCAATATCTTTCTTGACAAAAAGCGTCTGCTTCTCATTATCATAAAAGGCTCCCATCTGCGGATGCGGAAGTTCGGGTGCGACCTCCACGATAACCGGAGATGTGTCAATCATCACGGCAACGAGAGCCTGCGGATCACGGTTGACGGTAGGAGCCGGAGTCTGTCTACCTTTGGTCTGTGATACATCAAAGACCTTTTTGACATTGTAGGAAACGCCCGGTGTTCCGTCCGCCTTTGTGTACTCAACGGGTTCAAGAATGGAGATACTCTTTGCACCCTTATTGATAGATACCTTTTCCTCCGCCCAGTCACCGAAGTCTTTAAGCTGGGTGGCTTTTGGGTACTGGTTATAAATGAGCAGAGCGTTTGCGGCGGAATAGCGGTCGAGCCTTGCCTGTGTATCAAGAAAGCCTCTGAACTTTTCGCCGTCCTGAACGATTGCGGTCGCCGTATCGTCAATCATCTGGTAAACGGCGTCCTTTTCTGCCTGCTTCTTTGCTTTCCATTCTTCGGGGGAAAGCTGCGGCTGTCTGTAGCCGCCCTTATTCGGTTTGAAATTATTAGTCATTGTAGATTACCTCGCTTTGTTTTTATTTCTGTTTTTCTTTTTCTTGGGTTGCTGATGGGTGGTCTGATTGGTGCGGGTTTGGGACTTGGGTTTTTCTCCCGATTTATCAAGACAACTTCGTCCAGATAAGCCTGTCGCTGATAC
>CAMUZD010000008.1 GCA_947165115.1 uncultured Clostridia bacterium | reverse complement strand
GGAATTTATCTGTTGCTCTTTTGTAATTCGCACAGTAAGCGGTATGACGGCTTTTCGTTGCCGAATAAATCCGTTGAGCCGTGAACGCGGCAGCGCATCTTGTCTTCGCCCTCTTCACCGCAGTGAGTACGGTAATCGTTGAGCGAAAACCACATATATCCGCAGATGTTCGGAATTTCGGCATACATTGCAAGGCGTTCTTTCAGTATGCGTGAACGCTCCTCATCGCCGCCCTTGAAATGCGGCTCGCAAAGGCCGAATTCCGAAACAAGAAGCGGCATACCTTCCGCCTTTTTGCAGGTTCGTTTCATATGACTGGGTATATCGCCGCTGGGCTCCCAGAGCCCGAGATAATCATTCCACATGGCGATATCGCCGTAGAGGGTGCCGTCGTCCTTATCAATATTTTCAATACGGGAAAGCGTGTTTGAAACATAGTTTACAAGGCGGCGTTTATCATATGATTTGAAATATGAAACCATATCTTTAACATAATCAATCGTCGCTTCCTTCTCTGCGCCAAGCTCGTTGCCGACTCCCCAACAAACGATGGACGGGTGATTAAAATGGAAATGCATCATCTCGTCTGCCTGTTGTTTTGCAATATCAAGCTGCAGCGGCGTTGCCTCTTTGGGATAGCCCCAATACGGGATTTCCTCCTGCACAAGCAAGCCGTTTTCATCGCACCAGTCAAAGATCGAATCATCCTGCTGCCAGTGGAAGCGGGTGAAAACGCAACCCGCCGCTTTAAGCTGTTTCAAGCATTTAATGCTGTGGTCAAGCGGCTCCGCCATACCGAAATCGGGATGAGAGCCCGGCATCCATTCGCAGCCTTTAAGATATATTTCCTCGCCGTTGAGAAAAACTTTTTCGCCTTTTGTTTCAATTCTGCGGATGCCTGTTCTTTCCTCAAAGATGTCATTGTCCGTTTCAAGCGTTACAAGATAAAGATTCGGCGAATAACAGGACCATAATTTGAGATTATTAAACTGCACTGTCAGGCCGTCGCTTTCTAAGACCTTTTCGCCTGTCATATAATCATAAACCTTAACCTTGCACGGCTTGTCAATATTGGTTCTGATACTGAACCCGCCGCTTGCAAGACCGCCCGATATGCTGTCAATCTGCTCGGTGATATGCATATATTCAATGCCGTCGGGTTCGCGGATCTGGAGTGTTACTCTGCGTATAATACCGCCGTCATCCGCCCAGTCGAAGTCTCCGTTATGGGGCAGCATTGTTTCAGTCTTTGTGTTGTCTGTTTCTACTCTGATTCTGTTTTCGGCACCGAAGTTGACAGCACTTGTTATATCAAGTCTGAACGGCGTATAGCCTGAACGGGAATGTCCGCCGGTAAGGATATCATTAACATAGACATTCGCGGTATGATACACGGCATTGAATTTCAAATATACTTTTTTGCCTTTGTATTCTTCGTTAATAAACACAGTGGTTTCATAGAGCGCCTTGCCCTTGTGCCGCATCACTTCATCGTCAACATTCCATGTGTGAGGCATGGTTACTTTTGTTTTATAATTGCCGAGGGTGAAATCCCAGCGGTTAAGCGTTATATCAGATCTCATTATGCATTCTCCTTATAACAAAGTTTTAATGATAATTATTGTTGCGAATGCTACTTGAAATCATTAAAACCATCTTTGCCAAATCATAGTCCTCCATATTGATTTTGCTTTTTATTCCTACAAATCCCGATTTGTATTATTCTTTCTGTGTGATTTATCCCGATAAACCGGAATTTAGCTGTCTAATCCATCAATAAATAACTTTATGACCTCGCCGCATTCCTCCGGCTTCTGCTCATAGATCATATGATCGCCGCCAAGCAGGATGACTTCACAGTTTCCCATTTTTTCGGTATATGGATCAATCACTTCTTCACGCTGCTTGGCGAAGTTATCTACCTGCTCTTGTATCTTTTCATCGGATATTTTTGCACTGTCAGGTGCTTTCAGACCGTTCTTTTCTTTCAGAGCAGCGAACCATCTCAAATACTCGCGAAATTCTTCCTTCGTCTGAAATCCCCAGCTTGCACAAATATACAGCTTGGGAATATCATTGGTCACAATGCCGTTCCATGCTGCCAGACGGTTTTGCGGTAGCAGACAACTTTCTGATGTCGGCGCAATCGAATCCTCTGTCATCAGTTCAAGCGCGTCACATAGGCGCTGTTCTTCCTCGGAATAATTGTCCGGCAGAAGATAATAGTTTTGTCTGAGCGCATATCTGCTGAAACCGAGCTTTGCAAGAAATACCAATGCTTTATCACTGAAACCGACTGTTCTTTCAGGCTCGTCATCAAACGCATTTTCACTAAGCTGAGAACCGTCAACAAAAACGACTGCTTCGATCTCATCGGGATACTTGCTTGACCAGTAATTCGAATAAGCTCCTCCAATCGAATGTGGCATAAGGATATACGGTGCTTTGATACCGGCGTTTTGCAGTGCCTTGCGGTAATCTTCGACAATATATTCCGTTGTCATCTCATGATTGGTGTCATCGCTGAAACCGTAACCTGCACGGTCAATAAATACGACTCTGTTATCCTTTTCAATGGCAGCGGTCATCTTTCTTTCAGCAATGGAATAATCTCCCATACCAAGCCCCGCAAGAGCTACGATCGTGTGACTGCCGTTTTTGTTTCCGAATGTTGCGACATTCAGCGCATACTCACCTACTGACACGGGATTGTAGTAGCCGTTCTCTTTGAGCAGTGCTGTTTCCTGATTGGTTCTGACTCGATGCATGATGAATGTGATCAGAGTGAACAGCAGAAGGAGTATCAGTAATATCATCAAAATTTTCCCTGTAATCTTTATTGCTTTCTTCATTCGCATACTCCTTATAAATTCCGATTTGTATTGTTTATTTTCTTTCAGCAGAGAAAATATATCCGAATTCCGTTTCTGTTATTTCAACATTTTCAAATCCGGATAATTTCAGATGTGTTTTTATTTCTTCCGGTTTATCGGGATGAATTCGGAGTTTTCTTGTATCTATATCAATAAATTCATCCTGATTTTTGTCAATTGACAAAACGAATTTGCCGCCCGGATTCAGCAAACCATAGATCTTGTTAATTGCCTTTTGCTTTTCACTGAAATGCATAAAGGTTAGTGAAGAATAAATAACATCAAACCGGCTATCGAAATCATATTCACTGAAATCAGCACATATAAGATGGATACTGACAAAGCCTCCAAGGTGTTCCTTTGCCCGCTCGATTGTTTTCGGAGAAATATCAATACCCGTGAATTCCTCGCAAAACGGAGCGACTCTGACCGCCAGTCTGCCTGTCCCGACACCGATTTCAAGCACGGATTTTTCCGGGGTTAACTGCATCTTATCAATAAAAGTCTGACCATCCCACTTATCCATATAATCTTTTAACGGCTTAGGATCGGTAACAGGGTCGTTGCCTTCGTCAATGAGCGCATCATAGTGAGCGATTACATTCTCACTTCTCAGCTTTGCGAGAAAGCCATCCGCTTCCTGCCTGCTTTTGAAAACAAGAGATTTTTTGCCGGAAAATTTCTTTATGCGTTCCAGGACTGTCGGGCGGTTTTGTGAATAATAGTTTTTAACAGAATCAATAAATTCTGGCTCTAAATTATCTGAATCCTGCCACGGCATATCCGGACGCTGCGTTCCACGCCTTGCCATAATTCCTTCAAGGCAGACGTCTGTTGGAAAGTCAAGAAAAACAATCGTATCGCAAAGCGACATCCTCAACTCCATCGTGCCGCCGTAGTTGCCGTCCATTATCCATTCATCCGTTGCACCGATTTCGTTGATTTTTTCAATCAGCTCCTCGCGTGACAAAGTGGTCTTGTCTTCATGCCAGTTAATCATATCAAGGTGATAAAGGGGCAACCCCGTGATGTCGTGCAAGGTTCTTGAAAATACACTTTTGCCACTGCCCGGGCAACCGATTACAATAACTTTTTTCATAGTTTCTTTTCCATTCTGTAAAACTTTCCGTCCTTGTCTTCAGCTTCTTCGTAAACGGTGAAGCCGAGCTTTTTATAAAGATTCACGGCGGCAGTGTTATCACAATCAACGCCCAGCGTAATAGATTTATATCCTTTTTCTTTTGCTTTACTGAGCAGATACAGTGATATCGCTTCGCCGTAACCTTTGCCGCGCTCAGACCGTTTTACAATAAGCCGTGAAAAATACAGTCTTTCACCTGGAATTGTTCCATACTCAGGATTGTCATAAACGAGGTCGCACTCGGCAATGTATTCATCGCCAACAGTGAGTATAAACACATCGCGGTTGCCAGCTTTTATCTGCTCAATAAACATTTCGGTATAAGGGCAGGTCTGCATACTCCAGATTGTATTGCAATTCGGATATTCATCAAGATTTATCTGTTTTATTATATAGTTATTCAAAACTGTAAGCCTCTTTGAACATGGATTAAATATTGCTGAAATCATAGCATATTTCATCTTATCATTCAAGGCAAAATGCAAAAGTGTTAACCTAATATCAAAAATGCTTTTTATGTTTCTGGTAAGACAATATGTTTTCTTTAGCAGTATTGGCAGTATGAACGGAAGAGTATTTCTCTTCCAATAGTGGAGTCAAACGAAAAGCCGAAACCTCTTTCAAATTAAGGGATTGCGGCAATTGTGTTGTGAGATGATACCACGATTTACTCCAAAAATGAAAAGAGCCGAAACTGTTTTTTACAGATTCGGCTTTGCTATTCTTCCTATTGCAATATCATTTCGGCAAATAACACTTGGCTCTTTTCCGTCTTCTGCGGCATACTCAGGTCGGGCGGAAAGCATTGCAATAAGCTCTTCAGTATTATTAAGCTTTGTTGCCTGATATGGTTGTTCAAAAGCGAGCTTTTCAACAAACAACAGATAATCATCTTCGTTGATGAGCAACCCCGCGTGACCGACAAAAGCAACCGGGCTAATCGTATCCTCAATTACGACGCTGATTAAAGATACCTTTTCCGAATTTAACCGGATGCCGTGCTTTTGCCAGCTTTGCGGCAACGCGTCGGCAAGCCCGCTTTCAGGAATAGGCATTTCACCGAAAAGAGTTGTAAAATCCAATTCTCTTTCTTTCAGAACACTGTATTCGGCTACGTTTTCAATTGCATCTGCATCCATCATCAGATATGTTCCGCTGTAAGTCTTTTCGGGATTATCGATTCTGAGCAAATCGCCCATAAGAAGCATTGCTGTCATTCTGCAATTGACATCGGAATAATTATGAGACTTTTCCCAGTAATCTGCACAGGAATACAGGTCGCCTTTGAGGTCGCCGAGTTTTAACCAATTCTTAGGAAGCTCAGTTTTCTTAGCTGAAGTATCGGAAAAGTCTTTAGCCCACTCTTTGTATACGTCAGTATTTTTCAGACCGCTGTTTTCAAGAGTGGTACAGACCTCATCAATAATTGCGTCATCAATAAGATATGCCGCCTGAGGTAGTTCAGCTGTTCTTTCGGGCGTTTTTGCACTACAGCCGGTCAGAAATAATACTATCGTTGCAAGCAGAATACTTAAAACTTTTCTCATTGTTTTTTACCTTTTTATAAATGATATTGCGGATTTATTTAACATTGAAATATGCCTTTGCGTCGGCTAACGTTTCATCCGACAGCGTTTTTACCGTTCCGTCCTCCTGCACCGTTTCAATCATTTTTATAACATAGCCGGGGAACAGTTTTTTTCTGTCTTCAATATTGTAGGATCCGTCACGTGGAACGTCTGCATTCACAATCCTGAAACTGTCGTTTTCTTTTAACAATTCAAATCTGCAGGGATAGGATGAGGCGCTTCCTTCTTTCAGTACGCCGTCATTGTATGAATATTCCGCTTCATAAATCCATGTGTAAACATAGTAATCTCCGCTTTGTTTTTCTTCAACAGAAAAGACTTTTATATTTGAAAAGTTATGATTGTTTTCTGAACTCTCGGGCATATGGTCGGTTACATAATCGTTTATCAGCTTATCGGTAATCTTTGAATCTAGAGTAACCTGTTGATAAGCGGGATAGCTGTCGGGTAATATCTGCATACTTCTGCTTGAAAATACGATTACCAATAATGCCGTTAACGCAATAATCGGTATAAGCATCAGCGTTACTACTTTTGTGATTTTCTTTTTGTTGGTTTTTTTTGAATACTCTGCGACTTTTTCTGCGGTTGCTTTTACATCCTCGTTCATTTTCTCACTCTGCCTTTCTCCGTTGAGGATTTCCTTAATATCCACCTGATAAAACTCTGCTAATTCAATAAGAACACAGATATCTGGCATCGTGTTTCCCGTTTCCCATCGGGATACAGAACGGTTGGTGGTGTTCAGTTGTTCTGCAAGTTCGGCTTGCGTCAGTCCTTTTTCGTATCTTAACGCCTTTAAGAAGGAACCGATCTTTTGCTGGTCCATATCGAACCTCCTTTCATCGCAAGAGTATCACATAGTCCCTGGTTTTTAAACGACAAAGAGTGAGATTTGCCGTTTTCGCAGGATTAGACACGCATGTCTATTTCATTATCTTTTCAAAACGGAACATCCCGTCGGGGAACTGCCCGTCAATCATTTCCGCAGAATCCGGATCATTCGGGTCGGGATGATGACTGTTGAAGAATTCAACAATATGAAATCCGCATCTGTTTACATAAAAATGAATGTTGCGTTTTTCAAAATACGGCGTGACAGTTTCCCACACTTTAACTTCGGGGTGAAGCTTTTCAATCTCACACCAGGCAGCATAACCGATACCTTTGCTGTGAACTTTTGGGGAGACAAACAGAATATCAAGGTCGCCTCTGCCGCCGTCAACCCTTATTATTGCGCCGCCGACATTTTTGCCGTCAAGCACAATGCGGTAGGCTTCGCCCTCATCTATGGAGCGCTCGATTGTTTCGCGCGAAATAATCTGACCGTCATCTTCAAAATGGTCATCACGCATGCCGAATTCTTCCAGTGCCCCGTAATTGAACGCTTCCTGATTATCGAGTATGAACTGTTCTCTGTCGGATTGTTCAAGGGGCTTTAAGCTAATCATAATAAACACCTTTCATATATCGTAATCTGTGTTACGACAGCGTTAAAGGACAGCGAGCAAAACTTTTTACGGTTTTTCTGTTTATTGGTTTAAAAAACCACAGTGAATACTGTTTCTTCATTGATAATGCTTTCTGCCGAAATAGATCCTTTGTGCCTTTCTACAATGGATTTTGCTATTGAAAGTCCTAAGCCATAAGAGCAATCACTGCGGGATGCTCCGCGGGTATAAAATCTTTCAAAAATATGAGGGAGATCTTTTGCTGATATGCCTTTACCCGTATTCTTTACTTTCAAAACAGAATGGTTATTGCATCTGTTAAGCATTATCGTTATAAGTCCCGGACTGTCAGTATTTTTTATGGCATTATCAATAAGTATAATTACCAGTTGTTTCAATTCATCGGCATCGCCCATTATGAAAATATCTTCCGATATTTCACATTGATATGTTATTGCTTTTTCAAATGCAACGCTTTCATAAGTTAATGATATTTCATTTACAATATCGGTCAAAGAGCAGAGATTTTTGGAAATGAGCGGTGTTTCTTCTAGTTTTGAAAGTGTCAGAAGTTTTTCGATCAGTCGATTAATTCTTTCAGTTTCAATCAGAATATTCCTGATATGTATATTATCACTGTCATCATTAATTGCCTGAGCATTTATGCTGATTGCGCTGATTGGTGTTTTCAACTCATGGCTGGCATCCGACACAAACTGTTTTTCTCTCTCAAGAGCTTTTTTTGCAGGTTCAGTAATAAACTTTGAAAGAAAAAAAGTCAAAAGAGCAAGAGCTCCGACTCCGAGCGCAATCAATAAAACAGTTCCCAAAATCCGGAGAGATGCGTTGCTTTTGTTTGAAGTGTCCTGCAAAACAATCAGTTTGTTGCCGTCATTTAATTCTTTAATTGTGTAAACATAAGCTTTATAATTTTGCTTTCCTTCTTTTTGTGAAAGAATTTTTGTGATAATATCCTGATTTAAGTGCTGATCCTGACCTTTTCCTATTATCTGTTGTGAAAGAACCAATCCGTTTTTATCGGTAATTACCCCTATAATCAAGCCGTCATCATCCAATAATTCACTGCGTTCAAAAACGGTGTCACTATGTGTCTGAGCAATTGTGAACACGCCGCTTTCCGCAATCCATTCAAGCGTATTGGCGGTATCGACTGTATTCCAATAATCATCATTTATATAACTGATTATCAGAAAAGCCGAAAACACAACAAGCATTAATACCATTGTTACCGCCATAAACTTTATTCTCAGCTTTTTAACCATTTTTTATTCCTTTTCTAAAGAGTATCCGATACCTTTTTTTGTGACAATAGCAGCTTTTGCCTCAACGTATTTCAGCTTTTTCCTGAGAAATGAAATGTACACATCAAGATTATTATAATCGTTTTCTTCTTCAAATCCCCATATTTTTGTTATCAGCATATCTCTTGTCAGTATTTGTCCTTTGTTATGCATAAGATACTCAAGTAACTGATACTCTTTTCTTGCAAGTTTAACAGATTTATCGTTACCATGAAGCTTAAAGGTGTTTTTATCAAGCAGTATATCGTAAGCTTTCAGACCGGTTTCTGTTTGTTCTCCTGCATTGCGGGTTTGCACTCTGATTCTGGCCAACAACTCGCCTGCATCAAACGGTTTGGTCAGATAATCATCTGCGCCGCAGTCCAGACCATTTATTTTATCTTCAATTTGAGACTTTGCAGTCAGCAAAATAACAGGAATTGTAATACCGTTTTCTCTGGCGTTTTTCAATACATCTATCCCATTGATTTTCGGCAGCATTATGTCCAGAATAATCAGGTCATACACACCCGATAAAATATAATCAAGCCCGTCAAGTCCGTCATATACCGCATCGGTTTCATATCCGCTTTTTTGCAGAACTGACTGTATACCGTCAGATATTTCTTTTTCATCTTCTACTATCAGAATTCTCAAGTTATCACCCTTTATTATTTTAATTGTTTAAGTCTTTAATGTCAATAAAAGACCATTCCACAAATCTTTTTTGCATCCATTCGTCCGGGGCATAGGCGTCAATCATTTTGCCTATTTTAGTATTTCTGCTGTAATTATAGTGTCTGTCACTCCAACGGACAACCGAAACAGCTGTGAAGGACAAATTTAATACAGTTACAATCGAAAGAATAATACAAATAATATGAATCTTTAATCCTTTGATTTTATTCATTATTCTTTCAACATTGTTAAACGCAACGCAAAACAAATAACCCGCAACACCCCAAACAAGTGTGAAAGACAGGCATATGATTCCGCGATAGTTTAAGAATTGATTGGTATAATCCCATGCTTTCATACCAAGATGGTCTTTGAGAAACAAACCGGTAAATAATTCCAGAATTGTAGCTGAAACAGCGATTGCCAATGCCTTATACATATTGCTTTTCGATCTGAAAAGGACTGCAATTGTATAAAAAAGCACCGCCCCGATGCCGTAAAGAGCATTCAAAGGACCTACGAGTGTTACAACATGACTTTCCCAGCACCCTTTTGAAAAAAGGCAGAATAACCCCTCAATAATATACCCTGTAAAACTGCCTGAAAGAAAAAGAATAATCATTTTGTCAAAAGTTTTCGATTTGTTATTCAGTTTGTCCATTAGCGGTAGTATCCTTTTTGGGTTTATGTTTGTTTCTGAACAGTTCAAATGCCGCGCAGTTATTATCCCAATCATTTTTGATTGCCTCATCTGAACAAGGATTGATATGATATTGCGAACTTATATATTTACCCAGAAATTCAGTTGCAGCTTTTGCTCCTTTATAATTTAAGTGAATTCCTTTATCCCTATAACAGTTTTTCATATCTATGCCTATTTCATCGCAATGAAGATTAAGATCAATGAAAGGAACCTTTGATTTTGAAGCGTATTTTTTAATGGCGTTGTGACGTTCATAATCCCAGGAACTTGCCGCAGGCATAGCAACAATCAAAACATCGGAATTATTCTCTTTGCATTTTTTAATCAGCAAATCCAATTGATTCTCAACATAATCAGATATTGGTTCAACTGAATTACAAGGGATCATATACTTATTGCTTTTGAGGGGAACTTTCTTCGAATTATATTTATATCCATATGTATTAAGTACACCGTTTTTATTATGTTTTCCCCTGATACAATTATGGTATTTAAAAACTGTAAAGATGTTTTCTACATCTTGTTTGAATAAATCAGGATTCATTTTTGTGAAAAACTCATTAAGACTATTTATGCTGTTGACATCGTTCTTTGAACGAATGCTGTAACCGTAAATCATATCAGCTTCAATTAATACGAGTTTAGGCTTTTGATATTGAAAAAGCTGATCTATCAACAGCCTTGACTCCTTGACGGTTTGTCCTGCAGAAGCGCAAACAACACTTGTAATCCTTTGTTTTTTCCAAAAATCAATCGGAGAAAAACCGGAATAAAGATTGCTGTTACCAACCGCGGCAATTTGAATGGTATTTCGGGGTTCATTAATAAAGGAATATGCATCTCTTTTTTTGTTGCTGTATATAACTGCGGTTTTGTTTGGAAAAACAAGAACGGAAATTGATTGAAGCAGTATAATAAACACGGCGGTAAATGCAATGACTTTAATAATATTTATTGCATTTTTTCTTCTGGAATAATAGTTTTTCATAATCAAAAATTAGCGTAAATCAAATCGCCGACGCCGTACTCCTCTCCATATGCACCGAAAACAACTATGATTAGTAATAAAGACATGTAAATGATTGTTTTTATAATATAAGGCAAGTGGAATATTTTATCCTTAATGTCAATACCCTTCTCTTCAATATAACTGACCAAAAACAACAATATGGATCCCAAAACTATGGCTGTATAGTCGTATGGCAGAAGATTGAAGCCGTTCTTATATCCCGGAATCAATGCTGCCAAATCGATTTTGGTTATCATAATAACCAACATTTCAAAGGCCGTTTTAATACTGTCAGCTCTGAAAATAAGCATACCAATATTCACAATGATAATTGTTTTGATTATTTGAAATAACTGATATGGCTTTGCTTGACGATTCAGTTTTATCTTCTTGCAAATTTTTTCAATTGACGGTTCAAAGACGATACCTGTCAGCATTAGCAAAAAATAGTATAGTCCGTATATTACATATTTCCATTCTGCTCCATGCCAGAATCCGTTAAGAAGCCAAACAAAGAATAAAGGAATAAACAGTATATAAAGTTTGGAAAAGCCGGGATATCGGATGTTTTTTGATCTCCTTGAAGCTTGTTTTATCGGTTCGGATAGTGATAACGGTAAGAAAATGTAGTCTCTGAGCCAGCTTCCCAGGGTGATATGCCATCTTTGCCAAAACTCCTGTATGGTTTTTGAGAAAAACGGACGTTTGAAATTCGATGCAAGTGCCAGCCCCATCATTTGACCCAAGCCGCAGACAACATCCATTATTCCTGAGAAATCACAGTATAGTTGAATTGTATAAAACACTACTCCTGCCGCTATAGCAATTCCGGTATGGTTCTTATAAGAATCAAAAACATTGTTTACAAGTATTACTGCCCTATCGGCAATGACAACTTTTTTAAAAAGACCCCAAATTGCCAGTAAGAATCCTTTGCTCAGATTTTCATAGTTTACACTTATCCCTTTATCAAGTTGAGATGAAAGTTGTGTATATTTGGAAATAGGCCCTTCTACTACAGTAAGAAAAAAAGAAAGGAAGAGCAAAACGCGAAGCGGGTTCTTTTCAGCTTTAACACTCCCTCTGTAAACATCTGTAATGTAGCTTATGCTTTCAAGCGTGAAAAATGAAATGCCAAGTGGCTGTACAATCTGAATGTAATTAAGATTTAAATTGCAAATTTTGTTTGCATTGTCAATAAAAAAGTTGCTGTATTTACTAACAATAAGCAACGAAACTGTTATTGTAATTCCCAATGATAATAACAGTTTCTTATATTTTAAATAAACCGTTTTAATTTTCTTTTTTTCGTCTTTTGTACTGTATCGGGTTTTGCTTTGCGCTTTATTATCAATCATTTGTAACCCCAACCCGACTATCCAAATGACAATGACATTGATTATTAAAGAAAAAATGTGTCCTTTTGCTGAAATGAAGTAGAACACGCATGAACCAAGCAGCAAAACACACCACTTAACACGTTTGGGGACCAGGCAGTACAGCAAGAATGTTATTCCGAAATAAAGGATAAAAAAGGAAAAAGTAGTGTAACTGATCATATACTATTTATCTTCGTTCTCGATTCTTAAAATCAAATCTTCAATTTTTGAAGGCGTTTCAAAGTTTTCTGGAATGAGATATCTCATCGGAATCTCTATTCCCAATTCATCATCAAGAGAGGCAACCAAAGCTATTGTGCTCAAAGAATCAAGCAATCCTTCATCGATTAGATTTGTATTATCATAGATATTTTCTGCATGTAATTCGTTTTTCAGTATTTCAACAATTGTATCAAGATATTTTCCTTTATTCATAGTTTTCTGTTAACCTCTTTTCTAATTCATTTCTGTCAATTTTGCTGTTTTGATTATGGGGCATATTCTTCAGTCGGCAAATTATATCCGGCATAAAGTATTTGGGAAGCTTCTGTTCAAGAAAAGAGCGAAGCTTTTTTTCGTCTAAAGTTCTCGACGTGTAAAAAACGCAAAGCGTATTATTTAACTTGTCAAAGATACAGGCGCTTTCCTCCGTTTCATAAAGCGAGCTGACCGCAGACTCAATTTCGCCGAGTTCAATTCTGTATCCCATACGCTTAATCTGAAAATCTTTTCTGCCAATATAATACAGTTCTTCGTTTTGGCCCACTTTAACTATGTCGCCTGTTTTATAACAAATCTCGGGATATGATTTGTTTAATGGGTTTTGAACAAACATTTTTTCTGTTTTTTCTTTATTGTTATAATATCCCGGAGAAACAAAACTTCCTCTTACATACAGTTCTCCTTCTTCATTCTCTTTTGCTTCTTTACCATCGTTATTAATAACAAATGTATTGCAGTTATCGCAGCTGCGACCTATGGGTAAAGAATCGCTGTTCTGAAAGGGCCTGTCGATGATATAGTATGTGCAAATATCAGTAGTTTCAGTTGGACCGAAAAGGTTGGCAAAAACAACAGATGAATCCAGATGGTTAATCCAGTAATTTAGATACTTAACAGGCATTACTTCACCGGCAAACAACACCTTTTTAAGATGAATAGGTTTTAAAGTGCTGAATATATTTGTGTTTGCTACAATACCAAACGCGCTGGGAACCCAATAAATCATTGTGACCTTATAATTGTTCAGATATTCAACGAGTTTATAGGGAAAAGAAAAACAAATCTTAGGCAGGATAAGTAGTGTTGCACCTGAACGAAGAGAAGAATAAATATCCGTTACCGACATTGAAAAACAAAACGGGGTCTGATTTGCAATTACTTCATTACAGCCAATATCAAACGCATCAACAAACCATTTACTGTAACTCAGTATATTTCTGTGATTGATTACGGTACCTTTTGGTATTCCTGTTGAACCGGATGTATAAAGGATGTAAACAGCGTCTGTATCAATCTGTTTTTTTCGGATACTCGAAAGACCATTTTTGTCAATTGAGGTGCGTTTTATATCTTCTATAAACAATACGAAACTGCACAATTCTGATATTTGGCCATAATGTGTATGATCTGTTATTACGGCAGCCGGACAAAGAGTGGTAAATATTTTTTTGATTCTTTCAACAGGCGTATTTGTTTCAATAACTGTATAAATATTTCCGCTGTAAACAATTCCTAACATTGAGAGTATTACATCCGCATTTTTATCAAGATATATCACTATTGGGCATGCACAGACTTTTAAATCAAGAAGTGAAGAACCAACACGCTGGGCTCCATCCATTAACCCATGATATGTCAGTTCAGTATCCCTGTCGATTACTGCTGTTTTGTTTGAATAACTGAAAGCGGAATACTCCAGCATTTCCAGAATGTTTTTCATTGTATCAACTCCGTTATTAACAGTTTTTATGAGAGTAATTATTTAATTGTATCCGGGGGAATAAATTGTTTTTTTAATATGATTATCACAAACTCAAATATTAAGGAGTGCAACAGTTTTCCTGATAAACAAAAAACTTACATATATCTTTACACAGAGACATAAAGATTAATTGCGCAGTCGGGTTTGTTTAACAGCATAATAAGCGGTCAACATTAAAAGAACATTGAATAACGTTATTTGTTTTATCACAAAAAAGTTAAGCAAAATACATCAAATCGCTTCGATGTTTATGCTCAAATATCTTCACTTTTTATTGACAATTTGAGATGAATAATGTATACTGCAAGTAAAGAAAGTGCAGGTGATACTGTGGATTACAAAAAAAGAATAGTTGACGAAGAATTAGAAACTGCAATGGAAGCGTTCGGAGCTGTATATATCAAAGGACCAAAAGGTTGCGGAAAAACAACAACAGCAAAACAAAAAGCCAAAACTGTTATTGAATTTCAGGACGAAGAAAAAAGAGAAGACTATATTGCAATTGCAAATAATATACCCGGCAAGCTTTTGATAGGTGAAAAACCAATCCTTTTTGACGAATGGCAGGATGCTCCTAAAATTTGGGGAGCTATCAGAAAAGATGTTGACGATTCCGGACTTAAAGGGCAATATATCTTAACAGGTTCATCTTCAAGAGAAGTCAACACTCCCCACACAGGTACTTTGCGCATAACAAGACTTCAGATGTATCCGATGAGCTTATATGAAAGTGAAGAATCAAACGGCGAAGTATCACTTTCGGAGCTTTTTAATAATCCCGATTCTTTTGACGGATGTAAATCCGATATGTCTGTTGACGATATTATTTTTGCAATCTGCAGAGGAGGCTGGCCTGAAAGCTTAACCGGAAAAACTGACAAGGCAAAACTGATGATTGCAAAAGATTTGTTTAAGCAAACATACTCAGTTGACATTTCAAATATTGACGGAGTAAAAAGAAATCCCAAGTGGGCACGTCAGATACTTCAATCTTATTCCCGAAACATCTGTACAACTGCCGAAACAAAAACTATTTATGGTGATGTGAAAAACAGCGTTGATGTAGGTCAGACGACCTTATTTGATTATATATCTGCACTGGAAAAATTGTATATAATTGAAGATGTTGACGCCTGGTGTCCTGCAATCAGATCAAAAACTGTTATCAGAGCGTCCAGAAAGAGAAATCTGATAGACCCTTCTATCGCAGTTGCTGCTATGGGATTATCTCCTGAATATTTTAACCGTGATTATAAAACGCTCGGATTCTTATTTGAATCACTTTGTATTCGCGATTTTAAGGTTTATTCGTCTGCGCAAGACGGATATATGTCATATTACCGTGACAGATACGGGCTTGAAGCAGACGGAGTATTGCATCTTAATGACGGCAGATATGCCCTTATTGAATTCAAACTCGGGCAAAGCGAGGTTGAAGAAGGCGCAAAGCATCTTTGCAAAATCGAATCCCTTGTTAAGGAATTCAACAAAAAAGAAAAACAGTGTCCGCTCCGCCTGCCCGATCTGAAACTGGTTATAACCGGAACGCAGTATGGTTACAGGCGCGATGACGGAGTATTTGTAATTCCGATTGGATGTTTGAAAGATTAAAAAGCAGGTGAATAAATGAACGCAGTAATCTATGCCCGATATTCATCAGACAGTCAGCGTGAAGAATCAATCGATGGTCAGTTGAGAGAATGTAAGGCATATTGTGAAAAACACGATATAACAATTGTCGGCACATACATAGACCGCGCTTTATCCGCAAAAACAGATGATCGACCCGATTTCCGTAAAATGATAAAGGACAGCGAAAAAAAGCAATTTGAATTAGTTGTTGTATGGAAATTGGACCGTTTTTCCAGGAATCGTGCAGACAGCGCAAAATACAAAACTATTCTTGGCATTAACGGTGTTAAAGTGGTTTCTGCAACCGAAAACATTTCCACCGGGGCTGAGGGTATTCTTCTGGAATCTGTTCTTGAAGGTCTTGCAGAATACTATTCCGCCGATCTCTCGGAAAAGGTTAAAAGAGGGCAGACGGAGAATGCGCTTAAATGCAAATTCAACGGAGGCACAATCCCTCTCGGCTATATGGTTTCCGATGATCAGCATCTGGTAATAAATCCTGCCGAAGCACCGCTTGTTAAAGAAATATTTCACAGATTCAATAATGGCGAGTCAATGTCAGATATTGCCGAGGACTTCAAACGCCGAGGCATCAAAAACAGGAACGGGCGCAATTTTTATGTTAACACAATAGGCAATGTGCTGCGTAACCGCAGAAATATCGGCGAATACAGATATAGGGATATAGTTGTTCCGAAAGGAATTCCCTCTATTATCGACGACGATGAATTTGAAAACGCGCAGAAAAGGTTGGCACAATATCGCCATGCGCCTGCTAAGGGAAAAGCGACCGAAGAATACCTGCTTTCAACAAAGCTTTTCTGTGGCACATGTAAACGTATGATGGTTGGCGAAAGCGGAAAATCCAGAAACGGAACTGTTCATTATTACTACAAATGCCGGGGAAACAAAAAATATAAAGATTGTGACCGTAAAGCAGTAAAAAAGCACTGGATTGAAGATCTGGTTGTGGAGCAGACAAGAAAAAATATATTGGAAAACACCAGAGTAATAGAGAAAATTGCTGACGATATTATTTCTATACAGGAAAAAGAAAACGCACTTTTACCTGCCCTGAAAGCACAACTTGAAGATTGCGATAAAAAAATATCAAATCTAATTCGTGCGGTTGAAGACGGTCTTTATAACGAGCATACAAAGGCACGCATGGATGAACTTGATCAACAGAGAACTAAACTTCTTCTGAATATCGCAGAAGAAGAAATAAAAATGCCGAAATATACAAGAGATGATATTTTGGCTTGGATCAGACAATTTCAGCGCGGCAATCCCAAAAGTTTCCGTTACAAGAAACGGTTGATAGACCTTTTCGTAAACGCCGTTTATATTTATGATGACCGAATTGTATTTGTTTATAACTACAAAAGCGGAACCGATACAGTAATGTTGAAAGATATTGAAGCCGTTTTGGGTTCGGATTTTCAAAATGTTAGTCCACCAGAAAAGAGCACTTGTTGATACAAGTGCTCTTTGCAATTGTATCCATTTTCCTATTGAATACTTTTATTTTTGTGTTATACTTGTATCGGGTGATAATAATGAAATCATTTACAAAAATACTTATTGCCGTCCTTCTGGTTGCGGCAGTTTTGCTTCCGATTGCGGGATGTAAGAAGAATACTAAAACCGATACCGGAGCTTCATCGACAGATGCAAAAACGGATTCAACTTCCGCTTCGGAAGGTGATATTTCTCTTGAGCCCGAATCAGAAACAACCGAAATTGCGCAGGAAAGCGTGTATGTTGTCGACTCGAAGCAGAAAGAGCTGAAAATGCGTAAAGGCCCCTCCGCCGATGCGGATACAGTTCAGGAAATACCCAAGGGCGCAGAGGTTGAGGTTGAAGAGAAAGCTGACGGCTGGGCCAAAATTAAATATGAAGACAAAATCGGCTGGGTCAGATCGGACAATATAACCGAGGTCGCGAAAACCGAAAAGAGCACCAGATCGTTAGCGGCAAGCAAAGCTTCCGAAACGACGAAGGCTCAGTCAACTACCGCGTCAAAAGAATCAACGGTAAAGACCACATCCGCAAAAACAACGACGATAAAAGCTTCATCGGCGAAAACAACTACCTCAAAAGAAACAACATCAAAATCAACATCCAAAGAGGGAACAACTACTGGAAATGCGGTTGCTTCAACCACCTCCGCAAAGCAAACGACCAAACCGACCACTGCTAATACCGATTCTCAGAAACCCGCGACGGTTCATATCAGAATTCACGGCAGGAAATCCGGCGACAAAGAAATCACTGCAAAAGTGAATCCGGGCGAATCATATACCGGCCTGATGGCATATAAGACAATAGCGGAAAAATTCCCCGGCGAATCTGTCAGAATCGAAGGCGATCCCATAGTGAGCTATGATCCCTCTACCGGCGTCAGGGATTTCTATATGGACGCATATTTCAACGACGCCATCGAAATCACCATCACCGAAGAAGATTAAATAAAAGAGCACTGCGGTTTGCAGTGCTCTTGTTTATTATTAAATCTTATTCCTGCGGTGAATCCTGAGTTTCGGCACCGAGAGCGTCGAGGTCTGCGCCTTTTGTCTCTCTGACCTTCATTTTCAGCATTACCGCCGCGCAGGCGATGAACGGAATTGCGACTATCAGGCAGGTCAGCCACACCGGTATAATCAGCATTCCGATTATTACCAGCAGATAGCCGACAACGAGGCCCGCAATGGTGAGAAATCCAACTGCGCCGATTACCGACGCTCTGATATCTGTCGGGACCTTTTCTGTCATCATAATATTCATATAGTCTCTGCCTATCCAGTAGCAGCCCTGATAAAGTCCGCAGAAGCCGCCTATGAGATAAGGATTCCAGAGGTTATTGATTCCGACGGCGAAAAGAATGAATCCCGTTATACTCAGCACGCTCGCCGAGAGGATGGTCCTGCGCCTGCCGAGCGTATCGGCGATGAATCCCGAGAAGAAGGTGAGAGTAGCATAAACTATCGGCAGAAGAAACATTGCCGAGGTTATATCTGACGTGCTGGACCAGCTCAACGACAAGTGCTTCTATAAGGA
>CAMUZD010000007.1 GCA_947165115.1 uncultured Clostridia bacterium | reverse complement strand
CGACAAATTCCTGCCTTTTCGTTCTGAGGAACTGCTCATCACATTTAGCTACGCTCAACACTCTCTGGGCATAAGGATCATCGGCAGAATCGAGATCTACTAATCTCATCCATCTTTCCAGACGGTTAAGATTCACCTTGTAACCGGGATAGGTCTCTATAGTCGGCACGTTGTCACTGCTGAGATGCTTTCTTGCTTCTCTTTGGAGCCTTAAAACTGCCGGCAGATACTCATCAACTTTTTTGATTGCCTCTTCGAGTCTCGCAATTCTTTCCTGTATCTCAAGTGAAGAATCTGTATCGATTTCCTTGATTCGTTCTTCATTTTTAGAGATACGCCCGACAATCTCATCCAAATGAGCTGATATTTGCTTATATTGTTCAATCAAAGAACTCATTTTCCATCTATCCTTCTAAATTAGTAAGAGGTAAGTCCGACATAAACGGAGAGCGGACTATAAACGAAGAATCCTTCACAAGCGGATATCTCTGGCTGTAGTATCTGAAACCTTCTCCTACGGAATCGTTTCTCTGCATGTATATAGCCTCCTGCTTCATTGCAAAATAGGTCTCGCCGACCATATACATATACTGAACCGATGCCCACGCCGCCATTCCGTCATAAACCTGAATTCTGTTTCCTGCACCGTATTCGCCCAAAATGCTGCGCTCATTCCAATTGGTCTTTTGCCAGATGTGCGTCAGCTCAAACACAATAGTCATTATCGTCATCAGACGCGGACTTGAATTCTCAATTTCTATTGAGTATTTTCCGAACCTCTTTCTGGCATAGCCGAGTCGATGCGGATCACGCGCCTTGGAACTGAACACATATCCTCTGCTCTTCTCAATCGTATCGGCATCCGCCGTATTAAGTCCTACAGGCACTCTGATTCTTATATCAAAGAAGGATTCCATCGTCTCGATTACCTGTCGGAATATAGCTCTGTACTCCTCGATTGAAGTGATTGCCGAAACAGAACATTCATTACATCTGACTCTGCCGTCACTCAGTTTCTCATAGCTGACGCCGGTTAACGGGGATTGACAGAAATCACAATGAATCTCGGCATTCAGCATCAGCTCATTCTCGTCAAACAGATTAAGCTTTCTCGCCTTTGTGAATTCGTTATTGCACCAGCCTTTGACGCGCAGATAACTTCTCACGGATTCAAGCTGAAGCCTCGGGTCGATTTCCTCATATCCGAATTTCAGGTAACACTCATTTTTATACCTTGTATTAATAGTAGGCAAGAAGTTCTCATTAAACTGATCCTGCAATTCCGGATCAATCAGCAAACTTCCTTCTTCAAAAATATCAGTGCCGTCGACATCTGTAAGCAAGGGATCGTCATCCAAACCGGGAATATAATCTTCCTCTGCAAATACACGTCTTCCTATTTCGGATAAACCGTCGGTCTCTTCGCTTGACTCTTCTTCGAGCGCTTCGTCTTCATCGGGATTGGTCTCGACACTTTCATGAATAGGCCTGTCCTGCTCTATGCCATCAGTAAGAGAAACCTCCTGCTGCTCTTCCGGATTTCCCTCTGATTCTCCTTCTGTATTTTCTCCGCTTGGCTGAGAATCATTAATGCCGAAATCGATATCCTCTTCAATCGGCCTGCCGGTGAGCCTGCGCAAAGCGTTAAGAAGTCCGGAAAACCTTCTTCTCCTTCTTAATGCGTCTCTTTTCTCAATTCTAACTTCCTGCGGCAGAGGATCTCCGCTTTCAGGCTCTTTCATTTTTTCAAAATGCCAATCAAGGAAATCGGCAATTATTGAAAAAATCTTATAAAGATTTCTTTCGAAAGCGCCTAAAAGGCCCAAGTCCATTTCGCTGTCTTCAACAATATAAATATATCCGTCTTCCACTGCGCCGTTAACAGGATATACAAGATAGTTAAGAATTCCTTCTACGTTTTCTTCCGGTTTTGTCAAAGCTGCAATATACTGCCAGTTATTTGGAAAAATCGTTCGGAATACTTCCTGCAGAAGCATACAAAGAGTATACCGGTCTTTGTTATCTTCCTCAGGCTTATCCGATTCGGGAAGCTTAATACGCATAATTGCTTTATTTTTATATTGCCTGGTGAAATTATCAATATTGGGATCGCCTTTGAAGAGCACCTCTTTTGAGGATCTGAGATCATGATAATCACTCAAATCAAGATAACCATCGGTCTCAACCTTAAAGCAGGCATAGTAAACCGCTATTTCAATACCCGAAATCGACACTACCCGCTCTAAGCTGTTATCAAATTGCTCTTCAAATGTGTAGTTCCTTATCTGACGATAGTATCTGCGACCGTCATAAAGATCCGATGCCCTTCTGAGCACTACTCCGCTCTGAGGAGAAATCAGTTTCGCATAATAATACTTTCCGTCATAAACAATATACTGCCCCGGTAACAGATGCTGGGTAACCTGCCCGAAAAGTCTGGCGTCGACATACGCATCTTCCCGGTCTTCTTCTTCAAGAACATAATATGCTGTTCTGAGAGAATTGCTGAATACTTCCTCAAATCTGCTGAGTTCAATAGAGAAAAGTGATTCAGATACAGTTGCCAGCGAATCCGTTTCAATCTGATGGCTTTCAACATTGAAAATGGAATTGTCTGCAAAAGTATACTTGGCAAGCATATTGGTAAGAATTTCGAGCGCGTCTGCGTCACCGATTCCCACCAGTTTGAATTCATTTATGACCTCCGATTCCGGTACCGGTCTCAACGACATTTCAATAAGAAGTTTGAACAGAGTATTCCTTTCGGTTTTGGCATAGTCCGGAACCACAGATGGTATTGCATCGGGATTGGTTGTAAATATCTGCTTGTTGCAACGCATATAATCTCTCAGCAGATAGTTCTCTGAAATAATATTGACAAACGACTGGGTTATTCCTCTTGAGAGATATGCCTGCAAAGAGCAGAACATGTTGCAGAATTCATCTTCTGCAATTATAAAATTCTCCTTTTTCTTAGGTGCAAGCCAGGGATTCGAGACAAATTTAATTCTCTCCTCCAGACTCTTCTGCTGTGAAGGTATATTCATAAACTTACACAGCGCAGCATAACATTTGCCTGCAATTGCTTTAATATCAATTATCGGAGCTTTGCTCTCACAATACCAGTTAACCTCTGGTATCTGATTTTTGACTGCAATTGCGCCTATTTCAACGCCGTTGCCGAGATAGTCGACCTGCTTATCAAACAGGCTCTGCCTTCTGAACTCACCGCCTGCATCCCAACACATGCAGGTATACATGCATCTGGGAACAGGAGGGGCAACAACGGTAGTAATATCCGCCTGAAGCACATGCGACATCGTATCCACAAGGCCGTCACAATTGCGGTCGCAGATACAGTAAACAGGTTTTTTTCCATCCGCACAAACCGATCCGGCAAGGATAGATAATGCAATCTGAGCGGTGCTGACAATAATGGAGGGCTCAAGGAAAAGAACGAAATCTGTTTCCTTGAAGAAATCCCTGTTAACCATCATCAGTCTGTTATCATAGAGCTTGGGGAAACTCAGAATACCCACTTCACAACTATGACCATCCTCATCCAGTTCGGATACTCTCCAAAGAGATTTCATCCTGCTGAAATCGGCTATCATTTCCGACAACCAGTCTTTGACATCATCGCAGATAGTGCTTCTGCCTGTAACAACAAGGCATTTTCTGCCTTTCAGCAAAGCGTTGATGATGGGGAGAGTAAGGCAGACAGACAAATCACGGTAAAACGGGTCAAAAAACACAACATTTTTGCCTTTAACCAGTTCGATTGTTGCCTTGAACTCATCCATCCCGACTTTTTTCCATCTCTCGTCGCCGGCAAAGTATTTTGCTGCAGCTATTTCCGGCCTGAGATTGGAATTCAGAAGACCTTCGATGTCATTACCTGGGCTCTCACGGTTTACAAAATCGCAGCCGCTGTGTGAGAAAAGAAGCGGGCCCGGTAAAGTCTGCTCAAAGATCTGACGAACCTTATTGAAATTGCTGATTTTCTGAGAAGAAGCTGCTTCTCCCATTACGTCAAACTCAAGCTCTTCCTTTGTTTTTCCGTTAACAAAGTTGAACATTTCATTAACAACAATAACAGCAATTATCGGGAATGCTATAATCCACCATTCTGACTCGCGGCCTAAATACCAGGTCAGGGCCAACCATATTCCGGTTGCTATGGTAACCGATATGGAAACAGCTCTGAGGTATTTTCTGAAATTCGCCCATCTGTCTTTGAGAAACCATTCAAGATAATCTTCATAATCGTAATAATAGAAGGTTCCTGCAGTAAGCTCCAATGTCTTTTTGCCGTCCGCAAAACACCAAAGCAACAAACATACAATCACCTTAAGGACAAGATAAGCAAGCATTACAAGCAGATTTATCAGAACAACTTCTGAACCGAAAAGAAATCTTATGATGTCCTGATTCCCGGTATCAGTCTGAGCGGCAGTTTCCTGCTCTCCGGATAAAAGATTATCTGCGCCAAGCTCTGATTCTTCTGCCAAGAGTACGGTATCTTCTCCGGGGAGTAATCCCGATTGGACTTCTGCTATAAGATTATTTAAAGAGAAATAGTCATAAATACGCTGAAAATTATAATGAGCTACAATAACAAGTATTACTGACAGAATAAGCGAAATAGGCACCATCAACGCCTGTCGCGCTCTTTTAACTTTTTTGATATTAATCAGAACCTGCGCCAAAGAGAGGATTGCCGTGACTGCAATAACGGCAAAGATTTTTAAAGCATCAATCTGTGTCACAATACAACTCCTCTCTTTCAATTCTTATAGTTTTTACGAACTCAAACGGAGAATAAATCACTTTTCCGGAGCTGTTAAGATTAACGGGATATTCTCCGTCTGTCTCAAATGTGTAAAGCTCGTTCTCGGAAGGCTCAGTCTCAGTGTCAGCTTCAACATATTCATAAGTATCCGCCTCTTCAAGTTTGTTGAGGTTGAATGCCTTTGCCCATATTCTGATCTTGGTTATAAACAGGGAAAGAGCTTTAACATGCTTCATTTTGCGCGCTTTTCCACTTTCCTGATAGTAATCGATTTTTTCTGATTCAACAATATAAGTGCAGCCGCGTGTATGAGAAGCAACCGAACTCAGATATTTTGAATAATTATCGGTGCTTCCGTTGAGTTTTGCGATTGCTTTGCTGAACACATCGTTGAATTCTCTTATCAGCGAATTCAGTTTTCCCTTTTGTATAAGGACAACAATGAATGCGCAAACAGCAGAGAAGACTATTCCCGCGGCTATGGGTATCATCACGGTATCATACGACGGTGCGTGCTCTTTTGTAGCATCGAGGAAAGAGAAAACAAATCCCAGTATAATAACAAACGCAGTCAATCCCAAAGAAATCAAAGCAGATGCTTTTGAAAATCTTTTTCTCAGGTAATTTTTCACTTTTTCGGATTTTTGATTAACCTTTTCGCTGTCGGACAGTCTGGACGGCAGATTCTCCTGTATTTCTATAATCGCATCATACAGTTCATTGATCTTCTCTTCCATATCTTCTCTCTGGAATTTATCAAGAGCAACCACCGGTCCGCCTGGGTATTTGCAGTCTGCACGTGTCTGATCTGCTTTAACATCAAGTGTTCTCTCTGCGACCTGAATGGCACTTTCAAAACTTCTGACAGACTGATCCTTATCCTGAGTCCAGCGCCCTGTTTCACTGAGAATACCGGAACTGAACAAACCGTATCGTCTTGGATTTACGCAAATTCCACGGTCATCGATTTCTTCGATCGGAACATCAACCGTCATTTCAAATTCGGGTATTTCCGGCTTAACATCCTTGCTTTTTTCTCTTTCGCGCCTTAATTCGCGCTCAATTTGTTCCTTCACCGATCTTACAAGTGTCAGCGTGTCTTCAAAGTTATCCTCAAGAGAAATCTTATCAATATCAATTGACAGATCATATAATCTGTAGGCCTGAAGAGTTGATGGGTCAATCTCATTCAACGATAAGAGAAGAATTGACATCCAGAAACAGAATTTATCATATTCAAGATGATTATTGCCCAGAGTTTTGTAATCATATACAAGAAACCGGCATTTGGACGGATAATGATTGCGCTTCCAGAAATCCGAGCTCTCGGATTCTTTGTGCATTTTCCAGCTTTCACTTGAAATGCGTTCTTCTGAATAGTCTTTTCTGACAGTAATTATAACTATAGATTTAGGGGGTTTGCCGTTGAATCTGTATTTGTTTACCAGATCTTCATAAACTCTGTTTCTTTTTTCACTCTCTTCATCTTCAACCGGCTCATATATGATATGCGGTATTTCATTTTTGTTCTCCGAGTCTTTAAGAACTGCTTTGAATTCAACATCAGGCTCCGGAACTCCGCCAAGCATCTGGCACAACCTGATCAAAGGAATGTTGCTTTCTTCGACAATTGTTGATCTGGTTTTATCCTTATTTTCCTGAAAATCATAAGGATTTCTCAAATCGGCTGGATGCCCGCCCGTTCCGTCTCCTTCAAGACGCACTATCACGGCGCGCCATTCATCTTTATCATCAGTCATATATGAAAGATCAGGCAAAGCGGTGTCAATTGTTCTTCCCGACTCAATCCATTTGCACACTCCGACCTTCCCCTTTTTCATTGCTTCGAGAAAAAGGGGATGATAATCCGTGAATTCATCAATAGTTTTTTGGTTCTGTATAATTACCGAATACAACAGTATTCACCACCTTTATCATGGAAGGTCGAAAAGCTCATTAAATCAAGCTGTCTCTCTTATTCTCAATGTCTCTTGCTTCATCTTCAAGTCCCATTTCTTTGAAAGCCTTTGCAACGGTTGCGCAGACTCTGAAGAACAGAGATCCTTTATAAATCTCCGGTTCAACTGTCTTTTCTTTGTCAACATCCTTAAGATACTTATCAAATTGATCTTTAAGAACATCTCCGAATTTTGCCGGAAGATCCTTTTCGCCGATAAACCTGCCGAGATACTTTTTAATCTCTTCTATCTCGACTTTCAGCATTTCAATAACACTGTCCTCGTAATAATTATCGGGTGTTGTCGATTTCTTCATAAGCATAGGAATGCTGAAAACGCTGGTTGCCGGTTCGGAATTTCCGTCCTGATCACACCCGATACCGGGCTCAGCCATAGCAAACTTGCTCAGATAATTGCTAAGTATACCTTTATCGAAAGTTTTACCTTTATATACATCATATCCGATTGCTTCTTCAATTTCAGAAAGAATCTTTATTACAAGTTCAGGATAAATCGCTATCGCATCAAGAACCTCATACAATCTGTCACATGCAGTGCCGTTTGAAACAATCAGATTCTCGTCATCGGTTTCCAACGAATCTTTATCAATTTTATAAATCTTTGATTTGTTGGTTTCATCCGTAAGTCTGATATATCCGCTGATTATGCCCCAGAAGAATGCAGCATAGATTCTGTTTTCCTGCATTGCCTGATTACCCGCATCAAGATCGGGAATTTTGGTAACAATGTGCCACCATTTATCAATGTGCGGGCTGATTTCCTTGCTGAGATGAGGAACAGGATGAATATGGTTTATAAGCTCAAAATAGGCTTTATAGTATTCGCCTGCCGCTCTGTCGTTTGTTGCAGTCTTTTTGGCAGGAGCAAATTTGCCTAAATCATTGGCCTTAAGACCATAGAATGATTTATAGAATGTAATTTTATACTTAGATACATCTTTATCCGGCGCAGCGCCGAAATTCTTGAGTTCGCTGTTTATGAGAATAGCTCTGGGCGACTCATCTCCGGGAGCCGGATTCAGCTCTTCGTTGAAAGTACAGGAATCTATACCATCGCCGGCATTATCAATGGGTCTTTCTATAAACGGACACGCAAGTTTTCTGGTGGAATTAATTACATTCCTTACATACTGCTCAACTTCAAGTTCTGTATCATCAAACTGGTCATAGTCGTGCTCATAATCGAACTCGTTTTCAATTGCGTCAATAATATCAACGTCAATCTCCGACCCATACTGTGATATAACCTGGTTTTCATAATACTTTATGATACCATCTTCAAAAACTCTGCTGAAGTATTTGTTGCTTGCTTTTCCGCTTGTTGATAAACTGGCAACATCAATGTATTCTCTCATTCCGTTATATATATTTTCACACAGTTCGGAATCAATGTCGATATAACTGCCTAAATATATATATTTGTCTTTGATTTTCTCAAAGCACTTTTCGGAAGCACAGACGTATCTCTTGGTAGATCCTTTAACGCTAACATGTCTTCTCTTTATGTCTGCGATTTCCTTATCAATATTATCAACTTTTGCTTCAAAAGATCTGTAGAAAAGGCTGTAGGCTTTGAGCAACTTTTCAATATGGGTTAATCCATACGTAGTAACATACTGCTGAGCCTTCTTAACTTTATAGGTTTCAATATTTTCCATAAAAGTTGTAAGGTTTTCAGCAACTTCATTCTGTTCGCTCGTTGGCTTATTCTTTAATTTGTCTAAAAGAGACACTTCTTTCCTGCTAAGAGCCGCTGCGTTGGCTTCCTCAGATTCATCATCAGATAAACCTATAATCGAATTCTCGTTTTCGAGCTCCGATTTCATTTTATCAATTTCTTTGTCAAGATTCTCCTTGGCCGCCTTGAGAGATTTTCTGATATTTATCAGCAAATATCTGATTGCGTTCGGATGCAGATACTTACCTTCAGTGCTCATCATATATGTCTCTAGTCTATACGGCAGTCTCTCCTCTGCCGTGCCCTTGTCCACTTTTTTGAAAAGCGAATATGCAATTGTGGGAGAATACTCTTCAACGAATGCGCATATGGTTTTGTAATACTTAACCTCTTCGTTATACAGTTCAGAGTACTTCTTCCAATCGATAGACAAATCGCTGCTTATATCAGTAATATCACCCCTCATTCTTGAAAGAACGGGATTGTCATCACAGATATCTTCTTTTGCTTTTTTAAGCAGATTATTAACGTATTGTTCCCATCGGACTCCTGTTTTTGTTACACCTTCATACATTGAACATGAAGCAACAATAGATTTTGAAAAAGCATCATTATTCTTTGCAAGAGAATCAATCTGCGAAACATAGTATGAATTCTCATCCGGATTTTGTGCGGAGATTCCTCTTTCTCTAGACTTTGCGTTTTCTTTGCAGACTTCTTTATATTTTCTGTCAAACTCAAGCCACTTATCAGAAACGCAGAGTTTTGCCCAGTTAAGTGCGATAAACCTTCTTATATCATTAAACGGATATATAAGCATTGAGGCACCTGCACCGGCATACCTGTTTCGTCCGGATTCGCGAGCCAGACTTCTTATGGTGTTGTCTTCCGAGGAATTGCTCCTCTTGTTCATAGGACCGATAGACTGAGCATAAATACAGGTGGCGGCATGATCGAGATACTGTTCATGTGAATTAAGTTTTGCTCCCTCTGCATTCTGAGCATCAAAAAGAAAACAGAAGTCATAAGGATTCACATTATACTCTTCAAAACCTTCGGATGCTTCTCTGGGAAAGTATATCCTGACATAGTCTTTGTATTGATCCGGCAGCTTTCCGTCGCTTTTCATCATGAAAGCATCCAGTTCCCTCAAAGCCGCATAAGCGTTGGCTTTGAGATTGTTTCTTTCCGCCTGGCCGTGTATAACCTCATAAAAAACTTCAGGAAGCAGGAAAAATCCTCTTGCAATATTGGAACTTCCGGGAAAAGCTGTATTAAGATAATTCTGAATATAAAGAGCAACAGGCAGAACCAAACCGGAGCCTGTGCCGCCCGCAAGCGAACTGACGATTACAACTCTCAAAGCCTGATCCGGACGGTTTTCCTCTACCTTGAACAGGTTCTGAATAGCTTGTCTCAAAGGCTCCATCTTATTTGATCTGACCGCGGTCTCAAATGCAAGTCGGGAAACAGAGCGAACCTGACCGGCACCTTCCGTAAGAGATTTATTATTCAACACTGCATTAACCGGAAACCATGTATCTCTTGCATGGGTATCATGCGAAAGATACTCACCGACCTTCTGGTTAGTTGATGTCTGAACTGTATACATTGAAGGATTACGGCGTTTGATTTCTTCCAGCTCGTTGCTGTCAGTATCAAAAACAACAAAAGAAATGTTTTCATTTCCGTCTTCCTCAGTCATCCTGCGGACTCTCTCAACTATTTTGCTTCCGGCTCCTCCGAGACCGACTAATAATGTGGGTGCGTTCATTTAAAATACCTCCAATTATTTTCAAAGCTTATTATAAATACCATTTCCTATCTGTTTTTCTTATTTACGTACTACCTTTTTTTGTTACAGTGATTCTTAATCCTGCACTGCTTTCCAATTCTTTTTGCTTATCAATAGTTTTCCCTCTGAATGTGATATCCTTATCTCCGCGATAATCATCAAGATTTGTAATTTTCATTCGCTTTTTCTTTATACCTTTTATCTTTAAGTCCCTGACTCCTGTTACACTTGGCGGAACAAACACTATTGTTCCCGTTTCTGCCTTATAAGGGATTAGAGTGGTCAGAAAATTCTTACTGTACTTTCCGCTTCTTTTTTTGTCAGGTTCTGTCGGATTATCTGAAGAACAAATGATTGTCGGTGCACTTTTGAGCTTTCTAGGTAGATAATGCTTGAAGGCAGGTGTGTACCCCAAAATAATCAACATTATTATAAGCCCAATCAACGCCCTGATAATCTGTCCTTTGTATTTATCAATGAACGATCGCCCATCAGTCATTTTCATTGTAATGGTCGATTTGCCCTTCCACTTCTCAGCGCCAGAGGTTCCCTCATATGAGATATCCACATCGCAGTCTGTATAGTCTCCAGTTGAACTCGGTTTTCCGTCTTTGAGTACAGGAGTTATGTTGAAAACACCTGTTTCATCGGACTTTTCTATGATAAAATCATCAACCTTGAACTTGTATCTTTTTGCCATTTTGACTTTTGGGATGCCCATATTCTTCCACTGATCTGCAGTTGCCTCTTTACCGTCAAGCAGGACTTTTACTTTCATCGGCTCGGGATTCTCAATTCCATCTTTATTTATGGAATAAGTCGGACCATCAACAAGCTCAAATGATAACTGCTTATTTTTGAAAATCGTATTCTTAATCTTGGTTGAGGTCGTATTATAATCAAGATACCGTGCGTTTGCATCTATTTCCAGATCGCCCTCAACAAGCTTGATCTTGTCTCCGTTATGGTATTCTTTCTTGTGTGTTTCTCCGTTGTTGGTAACCGTCGCTTTATATTCAATGTCGCCCAGAAGAGTCGAATCCTTAACAGGCTCAGATGTTCCTGCCTTAACCAAGCCAAAATTGATAGTATACTCTCCTGCCTCCAGATCAGACAAATCCGGAATACGGTCTCCGTGGCTGTCAGTCAGATAAGCAGCTATTTCGATATTCGGTTTATAATAGACTTCTATTGTTTCAGCACCGGTAACATCGAGCGTATAGGTTCCGGCAACAAAATCATCGGTAAAAGTCGCTATGCTGCCGAGTAATTCGTCATCTACATCCCAGCCTTCCTTCGGATATGCAGGGTTCGTTGTAGCTTCTTCACTGTATTTTACCGTGACCGGCTCGGTTGAACTGAGAAAAGTCTGACCGCTTTCAGAATTTATTCCATTGATTTCAACATTGGCTCCCTGGGCAAACACAGTCAGTTCTCCCATAGGAACATCAAATGAAATCTTCTTCGTTGAAGCATTAACATTGAGACGCTGGCTGTTGAAAACTCTGGTACAGATACCGGTTATTTTTGCAAGAATTTCTTTGTTCGTTTTTGCATAAACGGCATAAACATGTTTCGATTCGTCACTGACAACGTTATTTGACTCGGATTCTTTTCCCATACCCATAAATATAACGCTGACATCATCGGATTTGCGACCGAAGTATTCGTTTATATTATCTATTCCCTGAAACTCTCCGTCCGTAAGAACAACAAGCCATTTTTCATCGACATTCTTCCTGATCAGATCGTTATATGCTTTTCTTACGGTGTTGAACGGAGTGTTACGTGCATAAGTAACCATCTCATGCACCTTTGCAACATTGGTGCTCATGCCGCTGCTTCCGTCCAGATTCAGCTTCGGGGCGGCTTCATCTGAGTTGTCAAAATCACTCATAGCATAAATACTCATGGAATCATTCGGCCCGAGCATTGCCGCAAAAACTTCCATAGCATATTTTGCCTGGCACCATGTATCAACCGATTCCCTGGTTTTGGTGTTTCTGATCATACTTCCCGAATCATCAAAGACAACATTTATTTGCCTCGAAGGTGCCGATGAATCTGCACCGGCAAAAACAGCAAAGGAAGAGAACAGAATAAACACCGCAAATAATAAAGCGGTTATTCTTTTCATAATTAAGATCCCCCTTATATCAATGTGCCGAATAAACGATTATCTTATCGTCATTTGTCAACCTGACTTCTGTTTTTTCCTGGTCACCCTCAAAAAGAACTACTCCTCCGTCTGAAGATGTATATCCGAGAACCACAGCAGGATTACAACCGTTCTCTGCTAAGGATTCATCGTATACAGCTCTGATCAGTTCAGCCGCCGTCATCTTTCCGGGACATCCGTCGAAATAACTGGATACTCTCTTGGCGTAAATCTCTTTACTGGTGTATTGTGAACGACCTTCCACACATTTCTCATCAAATGAGAGAATATCCTGGTAAAATTCGAAGAGGGAATCCTTTTCACCTATCTGAGTTATCATTTTGCTTATATATCTGTTGCTGATAACGACATTATAGCCGCTGTAGTTGTTTACTATATCATGATGCCTGGGATCGATAAGTTCCACTATAACATCTATGCTGTCTGCTTTGAAATTTCTGTCTTCTTCTTTTTTCTTATTAATAATATCCTGAACATAGATGAGGTTTGCCAGAGCGTTGGCGTCAATATCATCATTCAGCGCCCTGTCATCTGAAAGAATCAGTATGCTGGTGTCTTCTGTGTGCTCTGAAACAAAGTTGTTGATAGCTGATGTGATCTTGTCTCTGTCATATATATCAGATGGAATGACTTTTGTTACAAAATCATTGTATTCATCATAGTTTCCCATCTTTTTGATGTTTTCCTCATCATCAACAATAACTATATCGAGTATTGTTTCATCCTTCTTGTTCCATTCGCCACAGAAAGAACGGAAACCATTCATAATATATTTTGTGTTGCTGTTGTGCCCAAGTATAATAACATGTCTCTTTTCAAGCCAGTAATCCTTGTTCAGCGACACTTTAGTGCTGGTTTGCTTAACGCTGTCAGTCTGTAATATTGCGCTTTCCGATGCGGCTGAATAATACTCATACTGTTTTCCGTTGCTTTTTCCGACCGTAAGGGGTATTGCGCATTTATGAGACTGCAGATATTTATTGATAAACTCTCCCGCTTCTTTTTCTTCAGATTCCACACTGAAAAATGTTGCACCCTGATTTGAAAAGAGTTCACTGTAAATACTGTTAAGCTCGGGAGTAATGGAAAACTGTGAAAGAAGCTGCCCGAGAACCTGATTCACTCTTATCGGGACTATGTTGCACTTACCTTTGACCGTCTTTGAATGAATAACCTCGGTTACCAGCTGATCCGTCCAGTCATCGGTGATTTCCACAATTATTCTTTGATTGTTCGCAGAGTAATCTGCACCGGTAATATCGGCCACCTGCATCAGCGTTTTTACGGTAAGCGTGTTTCCGTTTTCGGCATTCTCAGCTCTGTCGCGCATCTCATACTTGCATACCGTATTATTTATATCGCTGCCGAGAATAATCACCATTTTGGCCTGTTCAAGAGATACATCCCTGAGTTGTTTGAAAGAGAAAATATCCCCTTCTCTCACTATAAACGTAACTTTGCATGTCTTCCCGACGGATTTATCTTCTTTTCTCTGTGCCTTTATCCTTGCGGTGGTTTCAGAAAGCCTTTCGTTGAGTTCCTTTTCAATGCGTTCCTTACCACTCGAAACCAGTATTACAACATTCTGATTCTCTTTGCAGTAAAGAAGATCGTTTACAATTTCCGATGCGCGGGAATTCCAATTTAATATAACCGTATGATTTGAAATCCTTAATCTGCGATAACCGGAATTGGCCCGGTCAATAAACGAAGAAATCCAGTTTGTAATATAACCGATTACAGCGCCGGTAAATGTGATCATGCCGATAAATATGATAATAAGGCATGTTACCGCTGTAGCAACTCCGGCTTTCCCTATATCTTCGATTACATACGAAATACATCCGGCATCAAGTATCATCGTTATTGTCAGATATATAGATTCGAAGAATCCGTAGTCTTCGGTGCCTTTCAGGTTGAAATTTTTGAAAATAAATACCGAAATGCCGAAAAATAGAATGTTGAATAAAAGAATTGCTCCAAGAACAACCGCTGCCGGCCGCTTTGCGACTTTGATACTGAGCCATTGCCAGAATTTATTTGTCACTTCAATACCCCCACAAACATTATTCCTTAGCTTATGCTGCACTCTACGGAATAAGCATATTCTTCCTCTTTGATTCTGATTACCTCCAGTTTTTTAACTGTACCCGGATCTGTAAGCAATTGATCGCGATGATCAAAAATGAATCTTGAAAGAGGATTAACAAACATGCTTTCAACAATGTTTCCTATTCCGCGTCCGCCGTTTTCAAGATTGTCCTTTGCTTTTTCAAGGAGTTGATTTTTCGCTTCGTTTGATACCTCAAGAACTATGTTCTTGTTTTCTGCAAGCCCATCTTCAATCTTGGTGAGTCTGAGCCCAAGTATCTGACGAGGTATATCGGAATCTTTTCTTATGAAGTCATAAACAACTATATTCTCACCGATTCTGTTCAGAATTTCGGGCCTGCCCAGATCGGTCTTAAAATAGTTTTCAATTCCGTCGCGGACGGTGTCTCTCAATTCACCATAAGGCATATCCATTGATACTTTCAACTTTTTCCGCGTTTTTCCGCTCGGCAATACTTCTTCTTAATAAATTCCTAAATTGCTGGTGAAAATAATGATTGATTCCGAAAAATAGACAGTCTCGCCTTTTCCGTCTGTCATTCTTCCGTCCTCCAATATCTGGAGGAATTTATCAAGAATGGATTTATCCGCTTTTTCGATTTCATCAAAAAGAAGAATTGAAAAAGGATTCTTCTTAACTGCATTAGTAAGCTGACCGCCGGATTCATATCCAACATATCCCGGAGGCGCTCCGAGTAATTTCTGGTCTGAATGAGACTGCCCGTATTCGCTCATATCAAATCTGATGCAGGCGCTCTCATCGCCGAAAATTCCTTCTGCCAACGCTTTTGCAGTTTCGGTTTTACCGGTACCGGTGGGACCGGCAAAGAACAAAACACCTTTGGGCTTGCCGTGAGCGGAAGATGTAATATCCGACATGCCGGTTACCGCTCTTTTAACCACATCCAAAGTCTGATTTATAGCCGCGTCCTGTCCTTTGACCCTTGAGAATTTTTTAACAACATCTTCGATATTCACATCGTTCCACGGATTGTCTCTGATTCCGAACTTATATAAATCAATTACCGAACACACATCTTTAACATGGATTTCTTCAACTTTGCATAGTTTTTTCAATGCGTTGATTTCTGAGTAACTGAACCCCTCTGTAAGACCGACAAACCTCTTCTGAATAGCCGCAATTTCTTTTTCAAACTCTTCGCGTCTGCCATCATATCTGGAACAATCTTCCTGCCATATTGCAGGCTTGAAAAATGTTTTGAATTGGTCGCCGCAAATCATATCTTCTCTTTCCTTGGCCTTTGGATTCTCAATAAGAATTGATTTGACAGCCGGATTTTCAAGGAAGAACCAAACAGGTAAGTCGTTGATTTTATTCACTATCAAAATAACGATGTTCCTGAGGTTTCCGTGTCCCTCAACATATACTTCCCCTGCTTCCAATGTGGTTTGCATAAGCAAAGTAAAGCTATCCACCTCGTCCTGCGTAAGATTGGACGGATCGGAAATATATCTGGAAGCAAAATCAAGAATAACTGCAGTCGGCTTTTTCTGACCGGGTTCAGTATTCCTCTGAGTAATTGCTGCATCGATAAGATGCGGAGCCAGTCCGTTGTTTCCGGCAAAATCAGCAGGGATTGAATCTTCGGACAGAATTGCACCCGCGCTTTGTGCAAACTCTTTAAGGCTGTCTAAGCAGTATTTGTTCCTGAAGCCGTGAATTGCATCATAGAAAGCAATTGTAGTGTATCCTTTTGACTGAAAATAATAATGAAGATATTGGGATAAATCTACAACTGAGTCTTTTTTACAGCCTTCGCATCCCTCATAAGGAAACAAATATCTGTCATAAATGTTCCCTTCAAAAATAATGCAGGATTTTATATCTTCAAATATATCCAGTTCTCTTTGCCACTTAGGTATAAACTCACTCATTTTTCAGCAGTCCTTTCTCTTTTGCTTTTCTATCCAGGTCGTCACTATAACCCGGTAAATGTATTCCAACGGAAATAACGCTGTCTCCGGTTGAAAAATTCTGTATATCGGCATGTTTGCCTTTGAGATAAGCAAGATACTTCTTCCGTATATCCGAATCCAGATAAATGATTCTCTGATTATCGGAACCTTTCAACCGTTTTCCGCGATTTCGCTCCTCAATATACGGTCCGTCTATCAATACGCTGATTTTCTTCAGAACCTCACTGTATCTGTCTTTGATTTGTGAATATCTATAGCCTGTATAAACAAGAATGTCATCGGCAATCTCTTTTAATCCGCACAGCAATTCATTCAAGGCCTCCGGCTGTTCAAACGGATCTCCGCCGGTAATTGTAAAACCATCAATTCTTCTGGTTCCGGATATTATTTTGATTATCCTCAGCAAATCGGAAATCTCCATTTTCCATTCCTTTTTCTGAACCCAGAGCTCGGGATTGCTGCAGCCTTTACATTTGTGATTGCAACCTGCGAACCAGATACCCAACCTATCTCCCGGGCCGAGCACTTTTATTGGAAAAAGAATTCTTGCCACATATACTCTCATATGACAACCCTGAAATACGCCGCTTTCTTTTGAAACTCAACAGGTGATTCCGGATTGTGGCCGAGCTGCAACACATATCCGTCTTCAAGCCTGACCTGTTCACTTATCTTGTTATTGCCTATGCAAGTTCCGTTTGTTTCACTCAGGTTCACATATATCAAGGCATCAACGGTACTGGTTAATTTCCCATGCACTCTGCTGACATACATTTTATCGGCTAAATAGTCAGCCATCTCCCGCTCTCTGCCGATCTCGATCTCTCCTGAAGGTATTTCAAATGTATAATCGCCTTCGACACTGATAAGCTTGCGCTCTTTATTATTCTGATTTGCGTTTGGAATGTCAACAGCTTCCGTTCTCTCCGTTCCGACTTCAACGACATCCACATCGGACAAATCATTTCCACATTTTGAACACTTATTTGCATTTGATGGATTCTCGGTGCGGCATGAATCACGATCACATATTTTGACCAGTCTGCTTGTCTGTGGTTCTTTTTCTTCTTCATCACCCACTGGTTGAGTGGATTGCAGATCGGCATCACAGTTTATGCAGTTAAAAGCATCTTCTGCATTCTTTTCGCCGCACACAGGACACATTTTATATTTAGCCATATCTATTCTCCAATTCTACAGGCCCTTGCCTTTTATTCATTCGGCATGCATATATTTTTTTGCGGCTTGCCCTTTTTTTGCCGCTCGCCTTCCCTTTGCTCTCTCCTGCGTAGCCTCCTTCTGGGTTCCCTGACCTTTTTGAGATGTGTTATAATCTTTCTTGTTGATTATCTGTGCGTATTCTTTGGTTGCAGGCTTTCTGCTCTTGCAGTTCACTTCAATTCCCAGCTCTTTCAGTCTCTCTTCTATCTTGGAATAGTCGCCGCAAAAGCTCTTCATCATTTCTATCAACCTCGGTATTTCGGCTTCCATGGGCTGCCTGTCGAGATCATCGCCCTTCCCAACCTGCATTGAAATCTGACCGTTATCTTCAAAATAAACATCGAGCACCGTATCCTCGCCTATTGTATACAGCTGATGATGTATTATTCTCTTGCCGCCATTCTTGACCGTATCCCTTTCGCCGTAAAGATCATAACCCATTTCTGCCATAACTTTTTCAAGCGCTTCATAAATCTTCTCGGCTTCGCGAACCTCAAGATCAATTTCTTCGAGCTCAGAAATCTGAGCCTCGAGAGCAGCAATTCCTTTTTCGGAGCATTCAAACTTTTCCGGCACAATATTATTGATTCGGCACAGAGCATAATAGGTTACCAACAAAGTCTCGAATCTTCTCCTGAGTTCTCTATACGCCTCACATTCATCCAGAAACGGTTCAATGAAAAGAGTGCACAAGTCTTTAAGATTATCGGCATCCTTTTCTTCTTCCAATTGCTTTTTGAATTTTTGAAACTTTTTGATTAATCTCTCAGGCATATCTGCCGGATCAAACCCGGAAAGCAATCTGTTGATTCTCTGAATCTCTTTTTTTAACTCTCTCTCTTTTTCATCTTTGGCCGCCTTGACGGTATTGTAAGAAAGCACAAATCCGCATTCTATCGTCTTATCTAACTGCTCATGGAATTCTTTTGCCGCCTGCGATGACGTTGTGAAGCATTCCTCCGTCTTTGTTGCAAGAAGATTCAACGCTTTTCTCAATTCTTCATTCTCGGCATGCAATTGAGAGGAGTTTTTTCCTTCTGAGCTCTCTGCGGCTTTTGCCTGGTCTTTTAATCTGGATATAGTTCTTTTGGTTTCTTCAAGCACATCGTAAGAACTGCCGGTCCTCTGCTCGAGTTTTTCCATCTTCGTGACTTCTTTTTCTGTGCCGGAGAGGTGCAGACGTAACCTTTCAAGCAAATCCTCCTTTGCCTCTTTTTCAAGCTGCACTCTTCTTTCTTCTTCCCTGCGTTCTCTTTCGAGACGTTGCTGCTCCGCTATTCTGGCGCGTTCCGCTGCTGATAAACCGTAATCTGCTGACTTGGGTCCGCTCATAATCTTCCTCCTATTTCAGACAATTATTAATACTCTTTC